>NZ_JBCEXH010000003.1:76739-273644 GCF_038751955.1 Methanocalculus natronophilus
GATTCAGATTCAATTGATGAAGACCTCCTGATACCTGAAACGGGGTTCTCGTCTGATGAATCTCTCTTTTCTCATGACGGAACGTCTCCTCCTGATGAAACGTCTCCTCCAGATGAGGATCTCCTAAAAACAGATCATATTCCAGAGGATGATTTTTTCATGCAGGCGCATGATATCATCGATCAGCCTGATCTCTCAGACGAAGCAGATCTCCCGCATCAGGAACCATGGCCGGATGAGGTGGATGAAGCTGTATCTGCAGATTCAGATTCAATTGATGAAGACCTCCTGATACCTGAAACGGGGTTCTCGTCTGACGAATCTCTCTTTTCTCATGACGAAATGTCTCCACCAGATGACGAGGATGGAGTTATACAAGGCCTCCGGCAAAGAGGTGAGCAACAGCTCCTGGAAGGCAGGATACCTGATGCTCTCTCCTCCTTTGAAGAGGCGCTCAGGCTTGACCCGACAGATTATACGTCTTGTGTTGGGCTTGCCAAAACATTCCTTCTCCTCTTTCGCTTTGATGAAGCAGTCGCTGTTCTTGAAGAGCTGGTTGGAAGCGGCTATGACGATCCCGTTCTCTGGGAGCTCTACGGCAAGGGACTGGAAGGGCTGAACCGGCTTGATGAGGCGCTGTATGCATACAATCATCTGCCTGACTTTCCTGCATCCAGCAAAGGATTGCTCCTCTCTCACCTGGGTATGCATGACGAAGCGGTTGCAGCATTTGGCTCAGCAGGGGATCCGGCTCTCCTGGAAACGCCTGCACTTGTTGCCTTTACAAACTCCCTGATCGCACTTGGACATGTAGACCAGGCCCTTGATATCATTGGATCCCTCGGGGGTGAGGTGGGTGATGATACCGAGATCCTCTTTTTATATGCTGAGCTGCTTATGATGGCTGATCGCCCCGAAGATGCACTTTCTGTCTATGACCGTGCCGTATCTCCAGATCAGCCTGATGGATGGGCTGAGAGGGGTGATCTTCTGTCTTTGCTTGGACGGTATGAAGAGGCAGTCTCATCCTATGAACGATTCCTTCACTCACATCCAGACGATTCCGAGGTATTATACAGGTATGCATCGGCACTATCAGATCTTGGGAGATATGATGAGGCAATAGCAACATATGCCCGTGGGCTGCGGCGTGCTCCCGATAATCCCCTGCTGGCACGAGGGCTTGCTTCATCACTGTATCAGGTTGGCAGGCTTGAGGATGCACTGACATCCTGTGAGCGCTGGCTTGATCTGAATCCGGATGACCCCGATGCATGGTATGGACATGCCCGGCTTCTGGTCAAGATGGGAAAATACCAGGATGCGTTTTCATCAGTTGAACGGGCTATCAGGGATAAGCAGAATAATGCAAAGGCATGGTATCTTCGTGGTGTCATTCAGGGCAGGCTTGGGCGATATCCAAATGCATTGACATCTGCTGAGAAGGCGCTTGCTTTGGATACCGGTTATGCAGATGCATGGATCCTCAAGGGAACAGTTCTCCATCGTCTTCAGCGATACAAGGATGCATTGGGCTCGCTTGATACTGCGGTGGAACTGACACCCGGTGATGCGAGCGCCTGGTATATCCGTGGCACTATACTTGGCAGCATGGGCCGTTTTGACGATGCACTCGAATCATTTGACAGGTCCTTATCCATCAATGCCGGGAGTGCTGTTGTCTGGAATGCACGTGCCCTCCTGCTTCACCAGCTTGGCCGTTTTGAAGAGGCTGTCTCTTCAGGCAGGGAGGCTCTCGAGGTTGATGCAGGGTTTTCTTCTGCCTGGCAGACGCAGGCACAGGCACTTCTGCGGCTCGGGCGTTTTGATGAGGCGCTTCTTGCGCTTGAACATGCCCTTGATGCCCAGCCTGACAGGCACAGGCTCTGGTATGCGAGGGGCAGGGCTCTTGTGGAACTCAACCAGTTTGACGAGGCACTTCTCTCATTTGAGAAAGCATATGATATACAGCCGGATCAGGCATATCTTGAAGAGATACGGAGATGCAGGCAGAAAAGAGGGTGAGGCAGGTCCTTTTTTCCTCGTTGTGAACGCTATCGTATTTGTCACTCACTCATTTTCAAGGTTTATGAGTGCTTCTTCAAGTTCTCTCATACGCTCTTTGGTTGTCTCGGGATACCGAAGGTCGAGACGGTTGATGGTACGGACAAGCAGATCTGCAACCACGGTGCGTGCAACCCACTTATAATCTGCGGGAATAATGTACCAGGGCGCTTCGTTTGTACTTGTCCGATAAAATGCCTTTTCATAGCTCGCCTGGTATACCTCCCAGTACTGCCGTTCTGTGAGGTCTGAAAGTGAGAATTTCCAGTGCTTCTTCTCAGTCTTCAACCGGGAGATCAGCCGGTTCTTCTGCTCTTTCTTTGAGATATTGAAAAAAACTTTCAGGATAATTGTTCCATTTTCGATTAAATGCTGCTCAAATGTAACGATATCCCGATACCTGGCATCCCAGAACGCTTCAGTTCCATACCCGGGTGGAAGACGCTGGCCGTCCAGGATAGCAGGGTGTACCTTTGGAACCAGGACATCTTCATAATAGGATCGGTTGAAGATTCCGATCTCACCTCTCCGTGGCAATGCTTTCCAGAACCGCCAGAGAAAGCTATGATCCAGCTCATATTGTGTCGGAACTCCAAAGCTCGTGACCCTGCACCCCTGTGGATTTACTCCGGACATCACGTGTTTGATTGTCCCGTCCTTTCCAGAGGTATCCATACCCTGGAGGATGACCAAAATTGCATACCGGTTATCAGCCCAGAGGAGTTCCTGAGCTGAGGTGAGCGCTTCCTTATTCTCCTCAAGAATATCTGCAGCCCTGGATTTTACCGCATTCTTCCCTTCTCCCTTTAATTCTTCAGTCTGTGCCCAACCGGTATTAAAATCGGTCAGACTGACCAATTTACCCGGCTTTACAAGTAACTTCTCTATGAAACTCTCTTTGATCACGTCAAACCCTATTGTGGATTATTCTCAAAAGAAATAAGGTTTGTTTCAGTGGACGACATCTCTCTCTGAGACGCATTTTTTGTGTTCAACAGGATTGATGAATAGATTTATATGTTTCTTAATCAATTTAAGTGGACATGAATACACTTGATCTCCATTGTCCTCAATGTGGTGAACCCACACTACATGTTGAGCAGCCTTCAGATAATGAGATCTGGATCAAGTGCGGAACATGTAATCTCTTTATCGGTATCTCTGAAGAGGAGTGGCACCAAATCAGGCATTCAGAGAATATTGAGGGGAGGATCAGGTCATTATATGAGAAAGATCATCCGGGGGTGCGCTCAGGGTCTCTCTGCAGGGTGTGCTATAACCTTTATGAGGAGCGGTGCAGATTCGGGATATGCAGCCCCTGTGTCTTTAAGATGCTCACCATTCTTGTTATCCTGATGGTGGTAGCATCGTTTACTATCTGGTTTGGCGTTTTTTGAGGGTATCTCCCGATGCTTCATCCCTAAAACTCGCCATCCTGTTCAAAACTCCGTCCAAACCTGATGGCAAGCTCGGCTTTATAGAGTTCCCTGCCCAGGTATGCCGCATGATCGAGGCGTGATACCCAGCCGTTTCTCTCTATAGCAGAAAAAATCCTGCCTGCATCGATATCACGGATGGCAACACCTTTTCGCTCAGCTATGATCTGGTTGTCTGCAACCCCGATCCTGAAATTGCCCATTGGATCATAGACCAGGGGATAATCTTCATCTTCATTCTCCAGGAGCGTGGTATAGGTGACTGGTGGCTCGTTTCGCCTTCGCTTCTCTTTAATGACAAAGAGATCGACTCCAAGGTCTTTTGGGTATGGCCGCTCCTGCATAAGGCTCATCATCATGGTTGCCTTCCGCATCTCCTGGATTGCACCTTTGGTCTTGTCTGAATGTTCGCTTGTAAAGATCAGTGAAGCTCCAACTTCGGCTGCCATAGCCGCAAGAAGTGCATTTGCGCCCGGGGAGTCGGCATCCAGAAGCTCAACGACATTTCCGGCGCCAAAGAAGATCGGCACATCTGTTTGAAGAGTGGAAAAGCCTGCAAGTGCCCTGACAAGACCGGATCCTGCTGGCGGGAGGATGGGATCTGCGATGATGCACTCGATCCCGCAGGCTCGTGCTGCATCCAGGTTTGCAGCAAGTCCTGCTTCGCCAGGTACAACGACTGCGGCAGCCCCCGCATCTGCAATTGCTGATCCAACCAGTGGAATGTTCTCTTCCTGGAGTGAGAGGATAAGATCAGCCCGCGGGAGCGCTGCCCTGATAAGCTCAGGGTCCTGTGTATCTGCTGCAAGCGGCCGGTCGATTCCCTCAAGTGCTGCGAACGTGGAGATACAATCATCAGGGGTGGCATCAAAGCCAAAACCGAGATCCACGATATCGGCACCGGATGCGAAGAAACGGCCTACAGCAGATCGGATATCGGGGTGCCGGTGTGCATCCATGATCTCTGCGACCACTTTCATCCTGCTTCCGCCGCCTACCTTCAGTCCCCTGATGAAAAAGTCCGGCTCTGCTTCCTCTTCAAGTAACGCAAGACTCTCCATTGCCTGATCCCGTTTCATCCGGAGAATGAGATCATCTGCAGGAATAGTTCTTGAGAGCTGGATATGACCGACACCCGGCAGAATCATTGCCAGATCAGCGGCATGCCGTGGTCCAAGATAGACTGGAACTCCTGTTCTGGCTTCAACAGACGAGAAATCCGCTGTGCACATCCCGGATACGATTACAAAGTCATATGATTGGGAATTGACGAGCGTGATGAGCCGCTCAGGAGATATAAAAGATGCCACTTCTCCGATCACAACCACATCGCACGAATGGCCGGATTCAACGGCAGCTTCCCTGACCATCACTTCAGTCTGGGTGCCGGTAACAAGCAGGATACGCATGGCGGTATGGTTGTCTTCAGGTTACTTGAAGATGGCGAAAGAGCCCTCAGTTCCACTCCGGGAGAAGAACCGGGGATGGAATCAAAAAAGAGAGGGTTTGTATTCCGGCAATCTTTGATCAGGCAATCTTTTCTGCCATCTCAAGTCCTGCTTCAAATGCAGCATCCAGTTCGCCTTCATCAGGGACAAACCTGACTTCAAGTGTTCCAGTACCGGTAAACCCTGCATCTGCCAGCTCCCGGGCAACAAAGGTGGCAGCTCCACCACGTCCTCCCATTGAGCCGAAGGTATATGCAAATCGCTCACCGGTCCTGTCGAAATGGAGGCCTTTGAGATAGTAGATGAGATCTCCGATACTTGGATAGGGCATATCATTGATTGCCGGGACACCAATCATGATCGCTTTTGACTCAAGGATGTGCTTGACGATCTCAGATCGCTCATCATTGTGCAGGTTAAAGATTTTGACATCAGCTCCACCTGCCATGACGCCTTCTGCAAGGGCTTGTGCAAGTTTTGCAGTTGAGCCATGCATCGTATCATAGATGATTGTTACCTTCTTCTTCATGGATTGGCCGGTTGCCCAGCCGACATATCCATTGATTACTCTCGATGGATCTGTCCAGATCTGGCCGTGTGAAGGGGCTATCATCCTAACCTTTGACAGCAGGTCAAGATCTGTCAGTTCCTCTGCTTTCTTCAGGAAGAGGGGTGTCAGGGGAACGATCAGGTTTGCATAAAACTTCTGTGCTGCATCCATCAGGACTGTCTCCGGAATGTCTGTGTCATACCGTCCGGTGCAACAGAGGTGCTGGGCAAATGCATCATTTGGGAAGAGTATGCCATCTTCAACAAAGAGCGTAAACATCGAATCAGGCCAGTGGAGGAGCGGAGCCTGAACAAATGCAAGTGTCTTGCCCCCGATATCAAGGGTATCGCCGGTCTTCACATGGCAAAAGGTTGCATCCTGCAGGCCGCTGTAGTGGCGGAGCAGACCGCTCTGACATACCTCTGTACAGTAAATTGGTGCATCCGGGAATCTCTTATGGATCTCTGGAAGCGCTCCCGAATGGTCTTTTTCCGCATGGTTCTGGATGATAATGTCTATCATCTCCGGCCTTCCTTCTGAGGCACAGGCATCTGCAATCCGCCCCCACATCTGCTGGGACTGGCCAGGATAGACGTTGTCAATCAACACCGTCTTCTCTCCAAAGACCAGGTATGCATTGTATGAGGTTCCGTCAAGGGTATATCCATGATAGGTTCGGATATCCCAGTCAAGGGTGCCTACCCAGTAGACACCATCTGCGATCTTCTCTGCTTTTGCTTTCATTGGACTCATCTCGTTCGTATCTGTACGATTGTTCTATTGTTTACGAACAAATATAAAAATTCCGATTTTGATCGGAGATCCCAAAAGCGGCAAAATATAAGAGTCTTCCATTCAAAAACGGTATAATAGACATTTCTCAGTATACCGATCTCTTCAGACCGTGGTATCAGGAGTTGGATCCAGATGACATTCGCAACCCAACAGGCACTTATTCTCCTTCTGGTACTCGCAGTTCCCTTTATTGGTGCCTTCGCCTGCTATGGTCTGGGGAGGTATTCGAGCAGGCTTCGGGATTTTTCTGTTAGTGTGACCAGTGTTCTGACGTTTGCTATCATTGGCTTTGGCATTCCCTATGCGATACCAAATCTCACCATTCGCATTCCAATAGAGAGTGAGCACCTCTTCTATACACCGGTTCTTGCACTCACTCCATTATCCTATACGGTTCTGCTCATCTCTATCTTTGTCTGGATGTGTGCTGGTCTCTTTGCACTTGGGTATATGCCTGAAGAACAGCGGACAAACAGGTTCTATTCCTTCTGGCTTTTTACCCTGTTTGCAACGCTTGGCGTTCTCATTGCAGGGGATTTCATCTCTCTCTATACCAGTTTTGAACTCCTGACACTCTCGACATTCATCCTCATCAACCATGCAAAGACCCAGGAATCCCTGGCTGCCGCACGGAAATATCTCTTCCTCGGACTGTTTGGCGGCTTTTTCATCCTGGCAGGCATAGGTCTTTTGTATACTGTCACCGGCTCAATTGCCGTTGCACCTGTCTATGGACTTTCACAGGAGATGGCAGCGCTCATATCGGTATGCATGATCATCGGGTTTGGTGTGAAGGCTGGTATCTATCCTCTCCATGTCTGGCTGCCTGATGCCCACACGGCTGCACCGACACCCGCTTCTTCTATTCTGTCAGGAGTGATGATTAAGGTCGGTGCATATGGTATCATCATCACCTCGTTTTTTATTCTGGCGCCGACCGGCTTCTTCGAACCCCTCTCCCTCTTCAACTCGAAAGCTGGCATCCTTCTGATCTGGATTGCCCTCATCACCATGATCTTTGCGGTCTTTCTCGCACTGATGCAGACAAATTCAAAACGGATGCTTGCCTACCACAGTATCAGCCAGATGGGTTTTATTATCCTTGGAATCGGCTGCGGGCTCTATCTTGGCGAGGCAGGCGCTACCGGGTATGCGGGAGGACTGTATCACCTGGTGAACCATGCACTCTTCAAAGCCCTCCTCTTCCTGTCAGTCGGTGCAGTATTTCTCAGGACCGGGGAGCTGAATATGTACCGTATTGGCGGGCTCTTCAGGAGCATGCCTTTTGTAGGTATTGCAATGGCTGTTGGTGTCTTTGCCATCTCAGGCGTTCCGGGATTCAACGGGTTTGTCAGCAAGGCGTTTATCCACCATGCCCTGGTGGATGCCCAGGCTCTCGGGGGATTACTTCTCCTTCCTGCAGAGGCTATCTTCATCATCGCCTGTGGAGGGACTGTTGCATCAACTGGAAAGCTGCTTCTTTTCACGTTTTTTGGTGAAAAGAAGGCACATGTTAGTTATACTGGCAGAACACCCCTCCTCGTGACTGCAGGACTTGTGGGGCTGATGATCCCAATCATCCTCCTTGGCCTCTTTCCAGGCCTTGGAATGAGCCTGATTCTTCCTGCTGCTGCCGTCTTTCCGTTTTCCATTCCGGGCATCGAATACCTCGCCGGATACCTTGGAGCCGGGGGATCTGCGGTTTATACGTCATATACCCTCGGTATGGCCGGCCTTGAGATCCTGGTCGGCCTTGGTATCTTTGTTGCCTATGTCATCTTTGGATGGTTCCACTGGGAGAAGCAGATTCCGTCTGCCATCTCTCCTGATGCATGGTACAAACGATCAACAGGAGCAATTCTTCGCTTCTCCCACCTGGTAGGAGTTGATCTCCTCACAAGGATTCAGCAGGCGACGGGATCAGCTGATCAGTACCTCCAGAAGAAACATTCCTCAGTATCGCTTCGTCACAAGAGCAAAATCGACTATCTCTCGACCATTGAGGGAGGCATCCTCCTGATCACACTCGTCCTTGGCATGTACCTGGTGCTCTTTACACTGATTCCCCTGCTCTGATTCAACTCTTCTGCCCCTGATGCAGACGAATGGGTGACGGTATGGTATTGGTGGTTTTGATGACTTCTTCTGTCATGGCAATGCGTACCCGGCGAGTATCTGCTGCACAATATCTCTTGCGGGATCAAGCGGGAAGAATGGTGAAAAAGTAAAGATCCCAAAGAGTATGACGACGATTGCAGTGAAGATTAACGGGCCCCTGATGAGCCAGGTCAGTCTTATCTCCGGTCGATCCCTTCCATGTTCTGCCGGGAAGTAGGCATGGTATATCGGGGGGAGGAAATACGCTGCATTCAAAAGAGCGCTTGTCAGCAGTATGAGGACAAAGATGGGAGCTTCAGCCTCAAATGATCCTGATATGAGGAACCATTTGGTGATAAAACCAGCCGTTAAGGGGATGCCTATCATGCCAAGTCCGGCAATGGTAAAGGCTGCCCATGTATAGGGCATCTCATCTGCAAGACCTTTCATCTCGGAGATCAGCTTCTTTCCTGTTGCAACAAAGACTGCTCCTGCACAGAAGAAGAGCGTAATCTTCATAAATGCCTGGTTCATCAGGTGGACAATAGCTCCCTCAAGAGCTGCCGGAGTCAGGAGTGCAGCACCAAGGACGATATAGGAGAGCTGGCTTACAGTCGAGTAGGCGAGCCGCATCTTCAGGTTGTCCTGCGAGAGTGCGATTATGGATGCGACCAGAATGGTGATTGAAGCTGCAGCTGCAAGAAATGGTGCGACACCGATCTCCCTGACAAGTTCAATGCCAAACACAAAGAAGAGAACGCGAAGCAGGCCAAATGCTCCGGCCTTGACAACAGCCACCGCATGCAGAAGTGCAGATACCGGTGTCGGGGCAACCATCGCGGCAGGGAGCCAGCCGTGAAGCGGCATGATCGCCGCCTTGACTCCAACGCCGATCATGAAGATAAAGAAGAGCATCCTGAGGATATCCGGGGCAGCTGATCCTGCAAGAATGCCTCCGTCTGCAAAGTCAAGTGTTCCGGTCAGGGTATAGGTGAGGATAATGCCAAAGAGGAGGATGATCCCGCCGCTCATCAGGTAGGCAAGGTATTTCCTGCCTGCCGCCATTGCCTCGGGTGTCTGGTTATGCACAACAAGCGGGTAGGTTGCAAAGGTGAGGAGCTCATAGAAGATGAAGAATGTGAGCAGGTTGCCTGAAAAGGCGATACCAACGGTTGAGCCGACACAGACGGCAAAGGAGAGGTAATACCGGGTCTGGTTCGGTTCATTGAGAGACCGCATATACCCGATTGAGTAGATGGATGTCACTATCCAGAGGAGGGATGAGAGGAACGCAAAATAGATGCCAAAGAGATCAACTTTGAGTGAGAAAGGGACACCCGGCAGGAGGTTGACGGGATCGAAGAGGTAGACTGCTCCTGCGGTAATGGAGAGATAGAGGAGAAAGACCAGTCCGAATTTAATAAAGGCCGCAGCAAGGGTGATTCCCTCATTCAGGTACCGTATTCTGTTGCCGAGGAGTGCTGTGATTACGGCTGCTCCAAAGGATATAAGGATGGTATAAGCGGGAACAGCCGAGTGTATGATCTCGGGCATTATATTCCACCCCCCGGGAGCAACAGCATCGCCGCGGGCCTGATGAGATCCATTGGAATCTCTACAAGGAACCCGATCAGAATTGAGGCAACAGCGAGTGTCATGATAGGTATGAGATTCATTCTGCGGGGATCATGGGGACGGGTTCTCTGATCGGGTTCATCGAAGTATGCGCTGTTTATGATTCTGAAGAAGTAGAGTGCTGTAAGAAGTGTCCAGAAGAGGATTGTTCCGGCATATATCCAGAGTCCCGAATCAATAGCCGCATTTGCGACATAGACTTTGCTCATAAAACCCCCTGATAACGGTATGCCGATGATTGATATCGCAGCCATCGAGAAGGCTCCCATCGTGTAGGGCATCGTCTGGCCAAGGCCCCGAAACTGGAAGATGGTCCTGATACCGGCCTGTATCAGGAGTACATCTGCACAGAGAAAGAGACAGGCTTTTGCAAGTGCATGGGTGATGATTAAAAGGATTGCACCTTCCAGTCCGGCAAGTGTCCCGATACTCATGCCAAGGACGACACAACCGATATTTGCACCAGACGAATAGGCAAACATCTTCCTGATATCGATCTGCCGGATTGCCATGATGGAGCAGACAACAATAGCAAGCGCACCAAGGAGTGCAAGGATTGACTGGAGCGGGACCTGGTCTACGGTAATGACGGGGCCTGAGACGGTATAGATGATCCGGATCAGGGCGACAAGCCCTGCTTTCAGTGCGAGTGTTGAGATGACGGGTGCAATTGAGGGTGCATACGCATAGGCATCAGGCATCCAGATATGGAGTGGGAAGAGGCCGGTCTTGGTGCTGAGCCCGGCAATGAGGAGGGCAATGCCTGCAAGCACCGTCCATGAGCTGCTGATTGGAGGCAGAATCTCTGCCATAAGCTGCATGTTCAGCGTTCCGGTGCTGATATACAGAAACCCGATTCCAATAAGGATGAATGCCGATCCGGCAGATCCGATCAGGAGGTACTTGTATCCTGCAAGGAGTCCCCGGCCGTCTCCTCCAAGGGCAACAAGCCCATACATTGCAATTGCCAGGATCTCAAGGAGGATAAAGAGGGTGAAGATATCGGCACAGATGACAATCCCCTGCATTGCGCCGACTGCAAGGAGGATTGCCGTGTAGAAGAATACTGTTTTTCTTCCCCCGATCTCTGTGATTGGATCCTGTGCATACAGGATCGTCAGCAATCCTATTGCCAGGATCACTACCGAGATTGTGATTCCGAGATAGTCTGTCTCAAAGGCGATGCCAAGCGGTGGTGCAATGCCCGAGAGATGGTATGTGACAGGTCCTGATGCTGCCACTTCTGCGAGGAGCATGAGTGCTGAGAGGAGCGTTCCACCCACTGCAATGAGTGTTATTCTCCGTGCCCATCCCTCGATGAAGTAGCTGATCACCGGAAGCAGGTATGCGGCAACAAACGGGATCAATACGATCAGGATCGGAAGGTGCAGGGTAATGGCGCTCATAACTCTTCCATCAGCCTCCGTGCATCAAGTGTTCCATACTGCCGGTAAATCAGGACGGCAAAGGAGAGGGCAAGTGCCGTCATGCAGAGGGTGACAACAATTGCAGTCAGCATCATTGCTGAGGGGAGTGGATTTGCATAGAGTATGGTCTCCTGGGAAAGATCAATTGCATCTTTTGGAAATATCGGCGCAACCCCCCCTTCCACATCCCCAAGCGAGATATAGAAGAGGAAGATCGCGGTCTCTATGATATTCAGGCCAATAAATTTTTTAATGAGGTTTCGCTTTGCAATCATCGCATAGAGGCCGATCATGATGAGCACGATTGAGACCCAGTAGTTGTAGTGGCCCAGAATGAACCCGGGATCAAGGTAGTTCATTCTTCACCCCCGGCAATTGCGAGGATTATAAGAAAGACGATCGAGAAGACGGCAAGACCGATTCCTATCTCGACAAGTGTGATTGCTATTGCGTGAATCGCATCCGGGCGGTATGGCAGGGGAATCGTGCCATACTCAAAGATATTTCCACCGGCAGGGAGTGCGAGAACTGCGGTCAGGATGAAGATCAGGCATCCCGCACTCCCAATTATCCAGAGCCTCCGCCGTTGTGCAAATCGCCTCACCTCGTTGATACCCATGCCGATTGCTGCCAGAATAAGAGCGCTTGTAATGATGCTTCCTGCCTGGAAGCCACCTCCTGCCCCGGCATGCCCATGCAGCATCACGTAGGCTCCAAACAGCAGGAGGAACGGAACCATCAGACGGGAGACTGTCCTGACGATGATATCGCTACTCAAAATCATCCCTCCTGACCCTGCCTTGTATGAAGAGGCCGATGATGATGATCCCAACAGCAAAGATAACAGTCACTTCACCAAGCGTATCAAAAGCCCGGAAGTATGCAATAATTGAGGTGACCACATTCGAAACACCCATGATCTTCTGCCCTTCCTCGATGTAGGGGTTCCCGGTTACTGTTGCACCAGGAGAGTCCGGGCTTCCGAATGCGGGCATCCCTGCAGCTGCAAGGGCTAGAATTGCCCCGACTGTCAGAACAACCACAAGGGGTCCGATCCTGATTTTGTTGTCGTCAGTCTCTTCCTCCATCCTGGCAGTCATCCTGATGGCGAGGATGAAGAGGGCGGTTGTTATCCCTGCACCAATGGCTGCTTCAGTCAGTGCTACGTCTGGAGAGTTGAGCTGGGCATAGATGATCGCCATCAGAAACGAGTATACCGAGAGGATCATGGCGGCAACAAGGAGATCTCTGCTCCTGAGAGCCCAGATGGCAAGGACGATTAAAGCAAGGAGGAGTGCCCCGTTTAAAAACCAGATCATCTCTTCTCCTCCAGGGTGTCTGCATACTCATCAGTTTCACCAAGGTTTTCCGGCCTGATTCCTGACCAGTATGCAGCTTTTGAGAGTGACTGGGCGGCTGTCGGGCTTGAGATGAAGAGGAAGACTGCTATTGCAAGTACTTTTACAGACAGGAGACTGAAGCCTTCAATGAGGGCTATTCCAAGAAGAATACAGGTTTGTCCAAGTGTATCGCACTTTGTTGTTGCATGGAGACGGCAGAAGAAGTCAGGAAACCTGATGATGCCGATTGATCCGACTAAAAAAAAAAGCTGCCTGCAAGGAGGAGCGTTGCAGCAATGATCGTAACAGGCGCGATCATGAGAAGATCCTCCCGGTTGTCAGGTAGCGTGATGCAACAATTGTCACAAGAAAACCAAGCAGTGCATACGTGAGGGCGATATCGACGATGAAGGGCTGGCCGATATAGGTGGCGATGATGACGAGCATGACTGCGGTTGTCGTTCCGATGACATTGATTGCCATAATACGGTCAGGGAGGGTTGGGCCTTCTGCAACCCTGTAGAGGCAGAGGAGTGCGGCGATCCCAAGAATAACCGCAGAGATTATCAGGACTGTTTCCATTTGTTACCTCCGCTAAAGAGTGTTGCAACCGCATCCCTGATCTCGGTGGTCTTCTGCTGACCGGGATCAGGCTTTTTGAGGTAGTGGATGAATGTATCGCCACTGCTGTTGATGTCGAGGGTGAGGGTTCCCGGTGTCAGCGTTATCGAATTTCCAAATGTGGTCAGGGCTGTCGGGGAAGTGAGATCGGTTTTGAATCTTCTGACTGCAGGTGAGATCGGAAGGTTTGGGTGGAGGGTTATCCATATAACCTCGATATTTGCCCTGATGATCTCAACCTGGAGCCTGAGGATGTATGGGATCAGGTGGAGGAGAAAGACTCCATATTCCCGGATGCCCTGCCTTGTTTCAACTGATTGAATAACCGGGAAGAACCAGGCGATAAGCGATGATGCGATGATGCCCATCCCGAGATGTACCGGGTCAAGATATCCTGAGAGGATGATCCAGAAGAGAAAGAGGATTACCGCTGTCAGAATGATCTGAAATGGTTTTCTCCCGGTCATATGGTATTCTCGTCTGTTTGGATTAAAAAAGATATTGGTATTTGTCGAGGACGTATTCCTCTCGTAATCATCAAAAACGAGCGGGGCTTACGTAGTGGATCAATATGTATTTTATCGGTGACATCTTACTATTGAATCAAACCAGGTATAAAACAGAATCAATACACAGGACTTTCAATGTTGCTCACAAATGAGGAGAAACGGGTTAAAATTTATTCAATTGAGCAGACGCCAACCAGATCTCATGATGTGACAGCCAACACCCCTCTTGAGTGCCTGAACATGAACTGGACCGAAAAAGAGCTTCCTGAAAGGGAACGGACAAAGCATGTTCACCGCCTGCACCCCTATCTTGGTAAATACATACCCCAGCTTGTGGAAATATTTCTCAGAAAGTACTTCTCCAGAGGAGAGACAGTCCTTGATCCATTCTCTGGATCAGGAACGACACTTGTACAGGCACATGAGCTTGGCATCAACTCAATCGGGTTTGATATTTCTGCATTTAATGTTCTCCTTGCCCGGGCAAAGACACAGGATTATGATCTGCTGAGTATGAAACGTGAAGTCCTTGATATACTGAATAAGGTTCAAGCGGCGACCCAGGTGGATTCAGCACAGAGTCGGTTGTGGTTTGGGTGTACGCAAGGTCCATATCTCTCCGATACGAACAACGAGTATCTTGAGAGGTGGTTTGCACCAAAAGCTCGTGAGGAGCTGCTCACCTATCGATATTTTATCGAATCCGGGGATTATCAATATAAAGATCTACTCAAAATCATACTCTGCCGTTCTGCCAGATCAGCACGGCTAACAACACATTTTGACCTGGATTTTCCAAAGAATCCGGTAAACGAGCCGTACCATTGTTATAAACATAACCGGATCTGCCAGCCGACACAGGAAGCTTTCAAATTTATAAAACGATATAGTCACGATACGATTAAGCGTGTATCTGAATTTGCCTCTCTGAGAACTGATGCAAGCGTGGCTGTATATCATGATGATTGTCGGAAAGTCGACTTTCCAGAGGTTGATGGGGTTATAACAAGTCCACCATATGTTGGATTAATAGATTATCATGAGCAGCATACGTATGCGTATAATCTCCTCGGTCTTGAAGATAAAAGGGAGTGTGAAATCGGCCCTGCATCCAATGGAAAGAGTATGTCTGCAAAAGAAGCATACCAGAAGGACATCATCGATGTATTCAGGCGGATTCTTCATTCAGTGCATGAAGATGGAAGATTAATCGTTGTTGCCAATGACAGGGATAATCTCTATGGTGATATCGCTGCATCACTGGATGTTGAAGTGGAAAATGTGATAGAACGGCATGTCAACCGTAGGACCGGCAGGCGTTCAAGTGAGTTCTTTGAATCTATTTTTATCTGGCGTAAAGCATGAATTGAGGTACAATTGATGGATGAATCACAGGAGATGAAACAAGCGATTCAGTCAGTCATTATGGAATTAATGGATCGGGTTATGGAGAATGTTCTCTATACTGATCCGTTTCTAAAAGAGGAACACCTCTCAAAAAAACCTTTATATGCGGCGCTTGTGCCTGATGAAATCTTTAAAGGATCTCATTTCGAACGCAGGTTTGTCACACCGTTTGGAAAAGTCTGGGAGAAACTGGCAGTCGTTGCGGCAACACATGGTCTGGGCTATGCAGAGATGGGCTATCGTATTGATGGCTATGTGCCAAAAGGCCAGCTCCAACGAATTGCAGAGGTACTGAACAGGCTGGAGCATTCGGCAAGAGGAACAAGCAAAGTTCTTCCGGACTGGAAGAGAGAACTATCATATATACGAGAAGGAACTGGTGAACTCATCCATACAGCGGTGGTATGCGATCTCTATGTTGAAAATCAGGTGACAAACAAGCGGTATGCCTTTGAATTAAAGGCACCGATGCCAAATAGTGATCAGACGAAAGTGAGCAAAGAAAAAATCTTAAAATTGTGCTGTATGGAACCAAAAGTGGTTGATGGAGCCTTTTTTGCACTCCCCTATAATCCCTATGGAGCACG
Source organism: Methanocalculus natronophilus (assembly GCF_038751955.1). Lineage (NCBI taxonomy): Archaea > Methanobacteriati > Methanobacteriota > Methanomicrobia > Methanomicrobiales > Methanocalculaceae > Methanocalculus > Methanocalculus natronophilus. The sequence goes on from NZ_JBCEXH010000003.1 coordinate 92,656, forward strand.
TGAGCAGTATTCATGGAGTTTCCCTGCCAGGTGGTTTGATATGAAGCAGGATCACGTGGTGCTGATTGGTGAAGAATTCTGGAATATGATTGGGGGTGCTGGTACTTACAATGCTTTTATTACAGCAGTAAACGAGATCGGCGTAGAGTATAAAGAGCGGATTTACAGGGAGTATCTTGGAATTGAACCTCCTGCAGCATATGTGCCCGAGCAGGCGCTGCTCCAGGAGCCTGCACCCGATTATCATCCAGATAATACTGAATAACAAGTCTTTTGTTACATGCTCTTCTCAAAACGTATTTTCAGCAAAAAAAGACTTTACTTTTTCCACCGCTTCAGTTCCGGGAGGAACTTCCCTGTCATCTCCTTTGCCTCATCATACGGCATAATGCCCATATCACTGATCTGCTGCGAACAGAATTGAATCATCTCTTCCAGGGTAATTGTGTCATCAATATATGCTCCGTCCTGGTAGCAGTAACTGCAATACTCTTCTGACTTTGAGCCGTCTTTTTCTGTTCCGAAGTGCTCTTCTTCACTCATCGGCATGCCGCAGCTCTGGCAGAACGGGCCCTGTGGGATCTCTGTCATACGAGATGGATTGACTTTTTCTGATAAAAAAGTACGCTTTTTGGTGGAGCTGGCAGCTTACTGGATTCAGTATTGGTGCCATGTATGTGTATCTTCTCCCAAAACAGGTTGTTTGCGCTGCGACCAGATCAGGACCAGGTCAGGAATGGAGCATTCATTACGCCCGGTGCCAATTGTACTGCTATGATTCTTGAAGAGACACTCATCTTTCACTCTGAAGAGGACGCCAGTGTATTTCTAGAGTATCTGAAAGAGAGGGGTGTTCGTGCAAAGAAGAGCAATCGCGGGTATTCCACTGCAGAGACGGTTATAACCTGCTCTCTTGACGGGTACATCTCGTGGCTGTCGGCTGTAGCCGGTGACTATGCTGCAAGCCAGGGTGATGGCAGTCCCCTGCCGTATCCCTGTTCCGAAACGGATCTTCGGGTTTTTGAACAACAACTCGACCTTCTACAGAGGACACTGGTAAAACTGGAAGAACTGCTGATGAACAAAACGATCGGGGATGTTGTCTATACCAAAGATCAGGTGCAGAAGGCAATAATGGCACTCCTGTCCCGTCCTCAGGGAGATGCAGAAGCACTCTTTTTTGATCCAGGCGAGTATGATGTCTGGATACCGATTGATATAATCTTCAGGGAAAACCACGTGGTTGTTGATTCTCCCGATGGCTATCGTCTCGATATGACTGTTGATCCGGGATCACTTCTCTATACAAGCAGTTTTAATCCCGACTCCCCGGAGCTGAGAAAACGAACAGAAGCATATAATCCGACATTCAGAAAAGAGTATTATGTCTCATCAGAATGTACTGTCAATACAGATCCTGCACTCTACCTCTGTGATGAGATGCATGCAATCCCCGATATCATCTCATCTCTTTCTGTTGATGATGCTTCAAGGGACACGTTTTTGGAGAACTATTATCTGAAGCGCCAGATTCTGGCGATGATTATGACGATTGTTGCACACAATGAGTCAGTATCCCTGATCGATCTCAGCAGGGAGATTGCCTGCTTTTCGATACCCGCAGATGATGGGAGTGAAGGATGTACGATTCATCTTGATCCTTCAATTGCAAAGATACTCGTTGACGAACTGATCGCAGCTAAACTTCTGTCTGGCACAAATCGGCTGCTCAAGTTCGGAAAGGCAATGCGGAAGAAGGGATGAGCTGGATGAGTGTTGTCGTATGCAGGATGTGTATTGATAGTATGATAGAGCACATATATCTACCATTGAGGAGTTCTGACGATGCCACAGACTGATCCTATCCTGCTCCACCTGCTTCTCTACGCGGTGCTGAATATCTTCTCGTTCTTCACATTCGCAGATGACAAGCTGAAGGCAAGGAACAATTCATGGAGGACGAGTGAGAAACGGCTGCTCATCTATGCCTTTGTCGGCCCGATTGGTGCGCTTGCAGGGATGAGATTTTTCCGCCATAAGACGCAGAAGATCACATTCAAAGCAGTATATCTCTTCCTCCTGCTCCATATCATCCTGATTGGGTATTATCTGATGCCCATGCTATCCTGATGATTGCGCAGGAAAGTGGTGAAGTCTGTTGCATCTGCAGACTCTTGTCGCGTTTCCCGCAGAAATACCTCTGCGGGGTTCTCATGTGGATGCGGTCTGGTGCTTCTCCGGGCTCCATTATTTAAAAAAAGAATAAATTGGAAATAAATGGCCTGAAAACAGGGTATTATTTCCTCACGCACACCTCATTGTCCAGAAAACGCGGCTCCCCTCCCTGCACCGGATAATATCCTGCCCGGATACAGAACTCGTCGCCGGTGAGGATGTCTATGATAGTGAATGTCGCCTGATAAGCTCCATCTGATACCCTGACTTCACGTGTTGTGACTGTTCCTGTTTCAGTGATGGTGATCACCCGTCCATCAGGCATGACTGTTGGCTCATCCGGTATTGTAGCCGGGAGGAAATTATCTTTCATCTCGACTATGACTATTGAGCCATCCGGCAGATCGGTTCTGCCCCTGACAACCAGATCCGCCTGCACCACTCCGGGAGCATAACCAAAGGTGACCTCATGGTCCAGAAGAGGGTCTGGTCCGTCCCAATCCACCGGTGCTCCCGGCTGCTCCTGCTCGCTTGCACACCCGGCAGCAGCGACCAGTCCGATTATAATGATCCCAGTAAGGAAACTGCATAGCTCTCTCTTCATGGTAACCAGATCTGCAATTGAGGATGATAAGAATTCCCAGCGTCTGAAAGGTTGGGAGCGGGGGTGGTGTGTTGAATATTTCCTCCCCCGGTTCCAAATACTCCTTCATCCTCGCCTGCACCCATGCCCGTGCCGGACTTGCAACGAATGGGGCAATTAAGATCATTCTGCTAAGTGGCTCTCCTGTAATTAACAACACAGGGTGTGGAAAAAAAAGTGCTGTAACACTACTTCTCTGCCTGTCTTGTTACCCTGAATAAGGTATTGATGAGGAGAATAGAGAATACGAGTATTGCAAACACCGAGATATAGAATCCAATCCCGGTGACTCCTGTTGCAATGCTGTAGATATTGACAAGAATGACAATGATGCTTCCTGCGATGATGATCAGATCTTTTTTCGTAACGTGCATATGGTAGTTATTGTATTGAATGATATTACAATTCCCTCATGTTTTAGTTCGATTGCACACCATCGCTGTTATACAGGCTATTGGGATCTGCTTCCATAGAAAAAAACGTATTTCGTCTCATAGTACTACCACAAAGCACATTGCGCTTCTCAATCAATCTAGTTGAAAGATTACTGGTCATTCGATGAATACATCACCATCCTCATGCAATTCTCCACATCTCAATACCCTTGAAGAGATCGGCTGGAATGAAGAGTTCGAACGATCATTTTCAAAATATAACGGGCCGTATATCCCAGGCCGCGTCGCCTGCCGGCAGAAAACGGTATTTGATCTGCTTATAAAAGATGGACAGGTCACAGCCGGACTATCCGGAGCATTGCGTAAACTTGGCCGGTATCCTGCTGTTGGGGATTTTGTCGTTCTGTTTAGCCAGCCAGAGGCAGGAACCCTGACAATTGTTGATATCCTCCCACAAAAGTCCCGGTTTTCGAGGGGGAGACCGGGCCGGGAGAGCTTCGATCAGGTGATTGCTGCAAATATTGATTATGTGTTCATCGTCACCGCAGCAGGCCATGATTTTAATCTCCGCCGAATTGAACGCTACCTCGTTATTGCCCATGCATCTGGTGTCTGTCCGGTTGTTGTGCTGAATAAAACCGATCTTGCAGATGATCAGGCAATACTGATTGATGAAATCCTTTCAATCTCTTCAGATGTACAGGTTATTCCGATCAGTGCGATGAGTGGGAAGGGTGTTGAAGGCCTTGACCCGTATCTGTTGCCAGGAAAAACAATCGCCCTCATCGGATCGTCAGGTGTAGGAAAATCAACACTCATAAATCGTCTTCTGGATAATCCGGTGCAGGAGACCTCGCACATCCGTGAAAGTGATGGAAAAGGCCGCCACACAACGACAGTCCGCCAGCTATTCATCCTGAAGAGCGGTGCACTCATGATTGACAACCCCGGCCTGCGGGAGGTTGGCATTGGCTGTGCATCTGCTGGTATCGCAGATACCTTTCCGGATGTTTTGGAACTGGCAGAAGAATGCAGGTTCTCAGACTGCCAACACGAAGAGGAGCCGGGTTGTGCGGTGAAGGCAGCAGTACAAAACAGGCTCCTCTCAGCATCCCGTCTTGAGAGCTATCAACGCCTGATGCGGGAACTTGCATTCGAAGAGGAGAAGGCGGAGATTGGACTTGTGCAATATGAGAGAAAACGCTGGAAAGGCATAGCAAAATTCGCAAAAGAGACTCAGAAGAGAAAGGAGACGTAAACAATAGAAAATGTAGATGCGAGGGACCGGATTCGAACCGGCGAACACCTACGTGAATAGGCCCTGAACCTATCGCCTTTGACCTGGCTCGGCAACCCTCGCGCCTGTGCTCTTACCTCTATGATTTCATCGGCTATAAATATGTCCACAATTGATCCGGGGGCCGGGGTGAAAATGGTGATTATGTGCAAAATTGTGTAAATATACGTGGCATAGCCAAACCAGGTGGCGCATATAGGGTGGCGCAGATAAAGTACAATAGTTGCATAGTGTGCCGATAGGAACAGCCGGCACAGCATTGGCACCTGTCACTGTCACTATCACTGGCACCTGTCACGAGGGTGTTCTCCTCTCGCGAGGTCTTTTATAGCATGGTAAAATAAAATGCAGATCAGGCTTTAAAACACCCGCCCGTTGGATGCCATAAATCTTTCTCCATCATTATTATGGTATGCCAGACTTCATATGTACGAGGATGGCAGATCAAACCAATGAACAGTACGACTCCCTGAAGATAGAGAATATCGTTGCTTCAGGAGTGATTGCAGATACTATTGATCTTTTGGCAATATCTGAGCATATTGAAGGATGTGAGCTCAATACCAAACGGTTTCCCGGTGCGGTCTACAGGATCACAGATCCAAAGATGGCCTCACTCATCTTCTCCTCCGGCAAAGTTGTCCTGACCGGTATCAAAAACGAAGGTGATCTCGACCGCGGGCTTGCATTGATCATTCAATCGCTCAATGGTGCTGGTGTGGAAACCCATGCAGAGCCGGATGTCAAAATAACCAATATCGTCTGCTCGTATGACATGGGAAAACCAATCAACCTGAATAAAGTCGTCATCACCCTTCAGCTTGAGAATATCGAGTATGAACCTGAGCAGTTTCCGGGCCTTGTCTACAGAATTGAGGATCCAAAGATCGTAGCCCTTCTCTTCTCCTCAGGCAAGATTATCCTGACAGGAGGAAAGAACCTGCAGGATGTCAGGGCCGGACTTGGTGTTCTTGAACAGCACCTGGCAGACATTCTCTAATTTTTTTTGCAAACGATTGTTTATCGTAACCAATCGGCAGGCTCGCCTCACCAGAACCGGTGCGTCATGATATATTTCCTCTCTGCTTTCAGGATCTCTTTATAGAATGCGTCTCCTGCGGCATGCGTATGCAGTATCCGTGATGCCGCTTCAGGGCCGACACCCCGTCCCGCAAGTGCGACAATCGCTTTTTTCCCACTTGAGAGAACCATATTTGCAGACCTGAGCATGCGCATCTCAACCTCCTTCTCTTCAGGGGTTTTCTTCTTCTTCCGTGCAACCCGGTAATTCTCATCTTCATATGGCTTCAGTGCGGCAACGAGGCGGGCTCCGCACTTCGGGCACTCCGGCCGGTCTGGTGCCCGTTCAACAATTGTCCGCTGTTTCCAGTTCCGGCAGTGCATACAGGCCAGTATCACCTCCTGCGCATTCAGCCGCCTCTTCAGCTGTGCGATCACTGCCTGATCCATATCCGGCGGAGCAATCAAATCACGCGAACTGAAGAGCCCTTCAGCTCCAAGTAGAGAAAGTGCGCCTGTACCGACTTCAATTGATCCAGAGCGGATCTCAGAGATGAGCCTCCCGGCAATTGCGACATCCATATACCTGCTGAAGAGCTCCCGGTACACCTCTCTCTCAATGACACTTCCGTCAAAATGTTCGCTCAGACGATGAATGCTTATCTTCTCATATTCAGCATCCGCATCAATTGCACCGAACTTCTTTGCAACAGCAACAAGCTTCCATTTATAGAGGGCAGTCCTCTTCATCGCTATCCTGAGGATCCCCCCGATATGATCCGCCTCAAGCGAGGAGAGGATCTCCTGGACATCAACTGTGCCAACGCTCTTTGGGAGGCGGAGGAATATCCGGTAGGCATTCACTTCAATGCCAACACTTGTCCCAAACCTGGCGGAGATCAGAATTGAGAGAGCACGCCCGAGAGCCTCGTTTGCCTTATGCCCCCCACAAATATTTATGATGACGCCTTCTTTCGTATGCTCAAGCATCACAAGCCTGTCAGTTGGAACCGGCGTCCTGTTCTTCTCCATCTCCCGAAGAATCCGTTTGCAGTACTCTGTTGATTCTTCATCTGCCCCATAATCACTGAAATTCTGCACTCTCCTGAGCGCACCTGCTTCCCGGGCAATCTCAAATGGAACCGGGATCTGTTCCCCCTCCCAGGACGGGAGTTCACCGACACTGCGGGGTGCTGGTTCAACTGTTACCATATCCTCAAGCACCTCAAGCACCCGCCAGAGCCTGCCCCGTGTGATAAAGACTGCACCCGTATGAATCCACCCGACAACAAACGACTCATCAAGGGTTCCGATTGTCTTTCTCGTTACATAATCAAGGATACGGAACTTTCGCTCATCTGTAATCATCGAGAGGTTGGTCTGGAGGTACTTCCGGGCTCTCCCTGTCCTGATCAGGTGCGCATCATCCTTTTTGATCAGGCGGTGCTCCTCCATCCTGGCAATACAGGCATCAAGGAGGTCGCCACAGGATGCAACAGGCCATGCTCTCTTTAAAATAGATCGGATCCGCTCTATCTCAAATTCTCCCCGTTCAACTGCAATTGCCGCCACCTGGTTTGCGATCACATCCGCCGGGCAGAGAGGGGGTGCCAGCTCCTCGGTTTTGTTCCGGATTGCCCGATCAGCAATCACGAGCGATTCGAGGAGGTCGTCAAATCCTGTCGCAAGAATTGTGCCCCGGGAGATCTGGTCAAGGCGGTGGCCGGCTCTGCCCACACGCTGGATCAGGCGGGAGACATCACGGGGAGATCCAAACTGGATCACATGCTCAATATGGCCGATATCGATCCCAAGTTCCATCGAACTTGTGCAGACGAGACACCTGATCTCTCCTTTTGAAAACCGCTCCTCTGCATCAATCCTGACCTCTTTTGAGAGCGATCCATGATGCACCTCCAGATCCCCCCGATGGATGAGATGGTGGCCAATCGCCTCGGCAACAGACCTGGTATTGACGAAAACAAGTGTCGATCTCTTCTTCTCTATCTCCTGCTCTATTCTCTTCACCTGATCCTCAAAACGATCTCCCGCATAGATCACATTCAGTGAGAGCCTGGATGCAACCGGGACCTCGATGATGCCAAATGGCCTCTCTCCGCAGAGAAATGATCCCACGGTCTCTGGGTTTCCAACTGTTGCAGAAATGCCAATCCGCTGGAACTCACCCGCATGCTCGACAATTCGTTCAAGTGCAATAGCAAGCTGTACTCCGCGTTTTCCATCTGCAAGCTCATGGATCTCATCAACGATCACATGCCTGATACCAGCCATATGCTTCCGCAGCCGGTGGCCCATCATCATTGACTGGATGGTTTCCGGTGTCGTAATCAGGAGATCGGGTGGCTTCAGTGCCTGCTTCCTTCGTTCAGCAGGTGTTGTGTCGCCGTGCCGCACGCCAACCGTCAGCCCGAGTTCTCTGCACCACCAGGTGAGGCGGTGGAGCATGTCGCGGTTTAAGGACCGGAGAGGGGTGATATAGAGGGCTGAAAAACCATCCTTTCGCTCACTATTGAGAAGAGCATGAAAGACCGGAAGCATTGCGCTCTCGGTCTTACCGGTTCCGGTCGGGGCAATCAGGATCTGGTGCTCTTTCGAGAGGAGCGGCGGGATCGCACGGAGCTGGATCTCGGAGAGATCAGTAAACCCGCGCTTCTGAAGCAAAGCTCTAATCCGTTCGTCGAGCTGGTCCGGTATTCTGATCAGATCTGAGGGATTCGAGTGTATCGATGTAGGTTCCATCGCTGAGAAACACTTCTGCGGTATCTATCCTGATGCTCCGTGAAAGCGGGGAGATGCCGCTTTCCGGTAGTGTTCTGATATCGATTCCACCTGCATATTCATAAAACGCAGGCATAAGGAGAAGCCGGGTTGGTCTTTTTGCATGCTTCATCCTGAGTACTGCTTCATCCACTTCGGCCAGGAGAAATGCAGGACTTCCCCTGAGCGAACACCCAACCTCATCATAGAGGTGGAGCACCGGATGATGATGGCCGGAGACGATCAGGTGTCCGGCAAGATCAGGAGACGGATAGGTATGGCCGTGGAGATAGCCTGTGCCATCGATGACAACCCCGTTCTTTGGAAGCAGCTCTCCCTCTTCCATGTAGCGTTCGATCCCGACATCATGGTTTCCGGGGAGAAGCCCAATTGGCACCCTCTTTCTGATGGTATTGAGCACACCTGGAAGTTCCGTATGCTCCTGCCAGGTTATGCGGGGAACAGAATGCTTCAGGTCTCCAAGAAGAATTACCAGATCCGGATCTGTTGTATCGATGCATGCTATGATACGGGAGAGCCTTTCTTCTGTACTGCTTTTCAGATGCCATCCTGCAGCATCAAGCGCACTTTCGACACCAAGATGAATGTCAGCGAGAACAAGCACCCGCATCTCCCCTGTCACCAGGAGTGCCGGGCCTTCCGGGATGAATCGGGGTTTCATAAAAGACGGATAATGTCGTTTGTCGGCATGTAACATTCTCCTTCTTCAAGGAGCTCTGTCAGAATGGTTTTTGTTTGATCATCTCCTATTCCGGCATCAGATGCGGCACTGAAGATATCGGCAACCAGTGCCCCGTTTGATCCGGACTGTGCGTGGATGATCTGTATCATCTGCTCTCTGGGATCTGCGGCAACGGGAAGGTTCTCTTTGCTCTTTCCCGCGACTTCAAGTGCCCTTTTCACCATGGTGGCAATTGCCACCTGCTCTTCAGTCAGATCGCCTGCCAGCTCAAGCCTTCGGATGGTATCCTCCGCGCAGAGGTGCAGGTACCGGTCACGGTCTGATCGTTCGACGATCTGGAGGGCGTCTGCGATGATGATGATCTCCTCTCTGCCGCGCTGCGCAAGCTCTCCGGCGAGTGCGACGAATGCAGGGGGCGGGGTTGCTGCAAGAAGGTCAGCAACAAGCGGACAGGAACGGTTTACCGTAACATTCAACCCACCTGTTGGATCGCTCACCCGTGCCTCAACCGATCTGCTTGACTGGACATGCACTTCAGTCAGTACGCCTATCATAAAAAGCCGGTTCAGTACAGCCTTCGTTGGGGTGACAAAACCCTCTTCTCTCCGTACTGCCCGATGGCACTCATCAGCAAAGATCCAACTGACGGGATCTGTTCCATATCCCATTGCAGCATACTTGTCTACCGGGTATCTCAAGAGCATATCGATAAGTAGTATACTTTTCATCAGGTGAGTTCCAATGATCATGTATGGAGGATATCCACGGGATCTGGATCGAGAAGTACCGCCCTTCCAGCCTGGCTGATATGGTGGGTCACAAAGATATCGTCGAGCGCCTGCAGAGTTATGTCAAACGAGGCAGCCTCCCCCACCTCCTCTTCACCGGAAGCCCGGGTGTCGGGAAGACGACGGCGGCTGTGGCGCTTGCCCGCGAGCTCTTCGGCGAGGACTGGAGGATGAACTTCCGCGAACTGAATGCCTCCGACGAACGGGGAATCGACGTTGTCAGGAACCAGATAAAGCAGTTCGCACGAACCCAGCCGATCGGTTCTGCCACCTTCAAGGTTCTCTTCCTTGACGAAGCCGATGCGCTGACACCGGATGCACAGGCAGCATTGCGGAGAACCATGGAAAATTATGCAGAGAGCTGCCGTTTTATCCTCTCCTGCAACTACTCGTCAAAGATCATCGATCCCATCCAGAGCAGATGTGCCCTCTACCGGTTCAAACCACTCACCGGTGACGATATAAAAGAAGAGATCCGCAGGATCGCAGGCAGGGAAGGCCTGACCCTGACCCCGGATGGAGAAGATGCCATTGTGTATGTCGCGCAGGGTGATATGAGAAAAGCCGTGAATGCACTCCAGGGAGCAGCAGTTGTCACAGCAACTATTTCTGAAGAGGAGGTCTATGGGATTACCCAGAATGCCCGTCCCGAAGAGATAGCGGATCTCATCAGCCTCTCTTTGTCGGGCGATTTTGAGCGCGCAGAACGGCATCTCTCCTCCCTAACCAGGGAAAGGGGAATTGCACCAAATGAAATCCTTGCCAGGTGTTACCGGCATATCCTTGCACTTGAGATTGACAGGCTACTCAAAGTGGAGTTGATCGATCATGTCGGTGAGGCTGACTTCCGGATATCAGAGGGTGCAACAAGCGATCTCCAGATGGAGGCGATGATTGCGCGGTTTGTGCTTTCGGCATCAAAATACATTTGAGGATGGATGAGAGAGTGTCTGGTGAACTGGATTTTGAAACGGATGAGACTGATAAAGCCAGGGAATGGGCTGATTTCCTCTCAAAAAAATATAAACCCGAACTCCGGTCTATTGGCAGGGAGTTCCCCCATAACCGATCACTCATTATCAATTATGAAACCCTTCAGAAATTTGGAAAAAGCGGTGTCAAGCTTGCCGATGAACTGATCACCTATCCAAACAAGGTATTTGCCGAAGTGCGCGATGCGATCAGGGCGCATAATCTCCTTGCCCGCAAGGATGCACATGAGATCATCCAGAGGATGAATATCCGGTTTGTCAACCTCCCGAGAAAGACCCTTGTCCGTGACATACGGTCTGACCAGATGAACACCTTCGTCTCGGTTGAGGGGATCATCAGGAAGACAACCGAGGTGCGCCCCCGGATCGTTGAGGCGGTCTTCCGGTGTGCAAGCGGCCACATGACAATCCGTGAACAGGGATATGGAAAGTTCAATGAGCCTGACTCCTGCGGGATGGCAGACTGTACCCATAAGCGACTTGAACTTATTCCAAACCGCTCAAAATTCATCGATGCCCAGAAGATCCGTATACAGGAGCTCCCCGAAGGGCTCAGGGGCGGTGAACAGCCTCAGACACTTGATATTGATGCAACAGACGACCTGACAGGCATTGCGGCACCAGGAGATCGGGTGATTGTCAATGGCGTATTAAAATCAATTCAGCGGATGGTACAGGGTACAAAGAGCACGACCTTTGATATCTATCTGGACTGCAACTCGGTGGAATTTGGTGAAAAAGAGTTTGAAGAAGTGAATATCACCGAGGAGGATGAAGCTGCCATACTGGAACTCTCTCAGGATCCCTTCCTCTACCGGAAGATCGCCCACTCTATCGCACCCACAATCTATGGGAATGATGATGTCAAAGAGGCGGTATCGCTTCAGCTCTTCTCCGGAATATCCAAAGAGATGCCTGATGGAAGTACCCTCAGGGGCGATATCCATATCCTTCTCGTTGGTGATCCGGGTATTGCAAAGTCGCAGCTTTTGCGGTATGTGGTAAAACTCTCGCCGCGGGGAATCTATACCTCCGGAAAATCCGCAACATCCGCCGGTCTGACTGCTGCCGCGGTGAAGGATGAATTCGGGGACGGACGCTGGACACTTGAGGCAGGAGCACTTGTGCTTGCCGATATGGGTATTGCCGGTGTGGACGAGATGGACAAGATGCAGAAGGATGATCGATCATCTCTGCATGAAGCAATGGAGCAGCAGACAATCTCGATTGCAAAAGCAGGCATCACTGCAACCCTGAAGTCCCGGTGTGCACTTCTCGGTGCTGCCAACCCGAAACTCGGGAGATTTGATGAGTATGTCGGGATATCTGAGCAGATCAATATGCCCCCGTCCCTCCTCTCCCGGTTTGATCTCATCTTCATCATGACCGATAAACCCGAGAAGCAGCGGGACGAGGCAATAGCCCAGCATATTCTCAAGGCACACTCGGTTGGCGAGCTGATCATGCAGCATAGGAAAAGCCCGATTGACGGGGTAAACGAGGAGTATATCGAACGGGAACTGGCTCCTGTCACACCCGAAATCGATCCGGTGATGTTCCGGAAGTATATCGCCTATGCCAAGAGAAACTGTTTCCCGATCATCACCCAGGAAGCCAAAAATACCCTGGTTGACTATTATATGAAACTCCGGAACCTCGCATCACCTGACAAACCCGTTCCGGTGACTGCCCGCCAGCTTGAGGCGCTCGTCAGGCTTGCAGAGGCGAGCGCGAGGACCCGCCTCTCACCATCAATTGAGACCGATGATGCGATCCGGGTGATCCGGATAGTTGATACCTGCCTGAGGAAGGTTGCCTATGATCCCCAGACCGGATCATATGATATCGACAAGATTGCAACCGGCGTATCAAAACAGAGCAGGGATCTTATCCGGAGTATCAAGGAGACGATCCGCCACTTGGGCGATGAAAGCGGGACTGCCCGGGTTGATCAGGTCATTGATGATCTTGTGCAGAAAGGGTTTTCACGCGATGCGATAGAAAAGCAGATAGATCTGCTTCTCAGGGGAGGCGAAGCCCTTTCACCGAGAAACGGGCTTATCAAACTGATCTAGGTGATATCTATGCCAACAGAACGAGAAATGGCAGTATTTGAAGCTGCAATAAAACTCGGTGCCCTCTACCACCAGTTTGTCGGCACCCCGGTCTCACCGGAGACCGCAGATACAATTGAGGCGGCAATCGAGTCAGCTGTCCGGCTCCAGCCGTATGTGACGGATGTCCGTGTATCCCTCGACCGCTCAGTCATGCTTGAGAATCCCTTTGGGTATTCCGAGGTGCAGGGGCGGATGTTTGATGTCACGGTCTCGACTAAGGTCGGGGATGCAACCTGCACTGCCCGCCTGAACTATGAGAACGGATATCCGATGATGTCTATTCAGGATTAAAATGCAGAAACCCCGTTTTCCCATAACAGATGATCATATGCATATCGATCCCGTAAACGGGATCGGGCTGAAGGCTGTATCCGAGTTTGCACGATCCGGTGGCACACACATCTTTCTTGTCACAAAACCGTCCTGGTCATTTGGAATTGACCCTGTTACACCACAGGACTATCTGCCTGTTTTTGAGAAGACGATCAGCCTTGCCAGGGAATGCTCTGGCGCGGGTGTTGTCACCTATCCGATACTTGGAGTGCATCCGGCAGAGATCTCGCGTCTGACAGAGCGTCTGAGTGTCGCAGATGCAGAAGCCCTGATGACAGGCGCCCTTGAGCTGGCCTCCGGCTTTGTCTCTGATGGGGCAGCTGTAGCCCTGAAGAGCGGCAGGCCGCATTATGAATGTGATCCCGCGCTCATGGAGGCCTCAAACCGGATACTATATGCTGCCCTGGAACTGTCAGCGGATCTTGGATCTGCTGTTCAGCTGCATGCCGAGAGTGGAACCTGTTCTGATGTCAAAACGATGGCTGAAAAGGCAGGTATTGATCCAAAACGGGTGGTCAAACACTTTGCATCTCCGGATACACCGCTTCACCCCTCGTTTATTGCCAATCATGAGGCGATTGCAACCTATGCAGAGCGCAAACTCCCCTTTACCATGGAGAGTGACTTTATTGATGAAGCAGACCGGCCCGGTTCGGTTCTTGGCCCGCGTTCGGTTCCCCGGTTCACGCTGCGGCACCTGGGCGAGGGCACCCTCTCAGAGGATGATATCTGGAGAATCCATGCAGAGGTTCCTGAGAAGGTGTATGGTGTCCCGATCTCGCTCTGATACGAACCGATCATTTTTGCATCATGAATCCCCAATTATACAATGAAATGTTTTTGAAGATTCACACCGGCCCCGGGGGCGAGCGGGTGGTTGCTGTCTGTGATCGTGAGCTCATGGATACAACGATCTCGGATGGAGCGATCCAGATAACAATCACCAGCGATTTCTATGGAGATACTCTGGCAACAGAAGAGGACGTCAGGGCAGCTCTTCTCTCAGCAGAAAACGGCAATATCATCGGATCACGTGTTGTCGCACTTGCAGTCTCGCTTGGACTGGTTGATCCCGATTCATGCCTGGTAATCAACAGCATTCCGCATGCCCAGTTTATCTGACAGGAATACCATGAGCATCAGGGAAGCTATCTGCCCACGGTGCGGCAGCCCGACTGACGACGGGCTCTGCGGCAGCTGCAGGCTGAATGAGATAGAATGGGCAGTGATTCAGCCCCGGGTCTCTGCCATCCTCTGCCCGACCTGCGGGTCAAGGAAAGTTGGGAGTACCTGGTCTGACATTGAGGTGGACAGGGATACGCTCGGCAGGTCTTTAATTTTTGAATCACTCCGGATGCACAAGGATCTCAAAAACCAGGACGTCACGGTGGATATCCGTGATATAAGCTCAAACCGGTCCCGGGCGGAAGTCAACATCAGAGGAGTCTGTTACGGGATCCCTGTCTCTGACACATTCCGGGTGCTGATCGCCTGGGGTAAGGAACAATGTGACCGGTGCTGTCGGATCAGCGGCAGCTATTATGAGGGTATCATCCAGGTCAGGGGAGAAGGCAGGCTCCCAACCGAATGGGAAGCCAGGAGAAGTGCAGAGATCGCGTTTCAGGCCGAGGATGCTGCCCAGACCGGCGGAGATCGCCTCTCATTTGTATCATCTGTCGACGCTACAAAGGATGGTGTTGATATCATCGTCTCTTCCCTTGGCTTTGGGCAGGGAATCGTCAATGACATATCCTCCTATTTCGGTGCAAAGTCGACGTCACATCCGAAACTGGTTGGAGAAAAGGAAGGGAAAAAGCTGTACCGTGTCACCTGGTCAGTCAGGCTCCCAAGGATCGTCCGTGGAGATGTCATCGCCGTCGCCGGACGCTACTTCCAGGTTACGGGATCTGATGGGACAACACTCAGGACACGGGATCTCCTCACCTCCGCACCACGGAGTATCCGAAATGAAGAGACGATAGCGGTGATCGGCAATAGAAGAGATGCCGAAGAAGCAATGGTCACCTTCCGGGAAGGAGAGACGATTGGGATTCTGGATCCGGGATCACATCTTCCCCATGAGCTTCCAGCTCCTGCCGGGTGCAGAGCTGATGCAGGAGCGATCGTCTCCATACTCCGTGACGGGGAGACATTGGTTATTGTCGGCTGCCAGGAGTGAATCGGAACCGATGCGCGCAAGGATACTGCCTGCCGGGGCACTCCCGGAACTCAAAACCCTCGAATGGGTTGATCAGACACGAAGGCCGTACCGGGAGGGTGATATGGTCTATGTCCCGGTGCGGGAGGAGTATCCCTGTGATCTGCATATACCCAACCGCCGGAGAAGGGGGAGGGGATACCAGCGGCTTGGTGATACCATCATCTTTCATGGCAGGCGTCCGTCGGCATCTGATCTTTTTGATATCCATGCCTTTGAGCAGCCGTCCTGCATTCTTTTTATGCCCTCACATACAGGCAGATGCCGGATACCCGCCTGTGAAGTCATTTCAGGAACACCGCACGAGGTGCTTCACCGGGAATCGGGGTTTTCATACCGGCTTCATCCGGCAAACGTGATGTTCTCCCAGGGGAACCGCCCCGAGAAGGAACGGATCGGATCATGCGTCCGATCATCACCGGCACATGAGCGGATCGCAGATATGTTCGCCGGAATCGGCTACTTTACGCTTCATGCAGCAGATGCAGGCGGTTCTGTGCATGCAATGGAGATAAACCCCACATCATACCGCTATCTCCAGCAGAATATCCGGGAGAACGGGTTGTCTGCCAGGGTTCATGCAGAATGCGGGGACTGCAGGGATCTCCTCTCAGGCACCTATTCCCGCATCATCATGGGACATTTTGAGGCAGAAGCATATCTTCATGATGCACTCTGCCATAGTGAAGCGGGAAGCACACTCCATCTCCATACCCTTGACCCTGACCCTGAGCGCGTTGCTGCAATGGTTTTGGATCATGGATATGATGCTGCTATAACTGTGCATAAGGTAAAGAAATATGCGCCACAGATATGGCACTCTGTAATGGATGTGGTGGTTGAATGAGGCAGACACTTGAAGGGAAACTGGTTGTGCTTGCGGTGACAGGAAGCATTGCCGCAGTTGAGACGGTAAAGCTTGCCCATGAACTCAGGCGGAGAGGGGCAACCGTTCAGGCTGTGATGTCGCATGCTGCAACGGGGATCATCAGTCCTGCCTCACTCACCTATGCAACAGGGAGAGACACAATCGTCGATATCTCGGGCCATGTCGAGCATGTCTGGTATTCAGGGGATGAAGGAAAGGCCGATCTTCTCCTGATTGCGCCCTGTACTGCAAATACCATCAGTAAGATTGCTGTTGGGATCGATGATACCACGGTCACCACCTTTGCCACAACTGCTCTTGGCAGTGGCCAGCCCGTTGTGGTTGTCCCGGCAATGCACCACTCGATGTTTAAGCATCAGGCGATAGTGAAGAATCTTGAGACGCTGATCGGCTTTGGCATTGATCTTGTGCTCCCCAGGATTGAAGAGGGGAAGGCAAAAATCGCGTCAATTGAAGAGATTGTCCTCTGGGTTGAGCGTGCCCTTATGCGGGGGTCGCTCTGTGGAAAGCGGGTTGCCATAACCAGTGGTGCCTGCCGGGAGCCGCTTGACGATGTCCGTGTGATCACAACGCGATCAAGCGGCCAGATGGGCCGTGCGTTTGCGAATGAAGCCTTCCGCCTGGGTGCCGAGGTGATTGTCATCCATAGCAGTCACTTCCCTGCAGTCCGGAATGTCCCTGTGGAGACTGCAGGCGAGATGTATGACGCGGTTCTGAAGGTGCTGGATGAGGGGGTTGACATCTACATCAGTGCAGCAGCAATCTCTGATTACGCCCCGGAACGGTTCCCCGGAAAGATACCTTCCGGTACCGGACAATCGATCCGGCTGGACCCGCTTCCGAAGGTGATCGAGAGCGCACTGGCAACTCCCGGTGTGACGACGATAGGCTTCAAGCTCGGGGATGATGCAGCAGTTGCAGGCAGGGATCTGCTGAAACGGGGTGCATCCATGGTGGTTGCAAACCCCCCAACCGTTCTGGGATCAGAGCGTGGGTCATTTCTGATACTTGGTGACTCCCTTGAGCTTGAGGTTGGATCAAAGGAGGAGGTGGCCTTCGAGGTATGCCGTCGTCTGTAACCGCCTTCTCTCCCGGCCATATCTCTGGATATTTCTGCAGGAAGATTGGCCGTGATCCCCGGGAGACTGGAAGTCTTGGGGCAGGGATTGTCCTCAAAGACGGTGTCACTGTGCGGGTTATGCCTGCAGAAGCGACAACTGTTGCCATATCTGCTGCCGGAGAAGAGAGTTTTGGGTCTCCCCCAATAGAAGAGGCTCTCAGGAGACTGAACCTGCAGGCATCTGTTGAAACAGTCTCCCCCCTCCCGATTGGATCCGGCTTTGGCCTCTCGGCAGCCTCGCTCCTGGCTTTTCTCCTGGCAGCTGACAGGCTCTTCTCGCTTAACCTTGGAATACATGACCTATACCAGATGGCCCATGAGATCGAGGTTCTCCATGGCAATGGCCTTGGTGATGTTGCAGCGATCTGCGGCGGGGGACTTGCATGCCGGACTGCTCCCGGTATCGATGGGGTAGAGCGTCGTATCTTTGCTATCAGCGATTCCATCTCGATCATCACCGCTGGCCCGATTGCAACAAGGGACGTCCTTCTGTCTGCAGAAACTATGGAGCAGGTGGACGCTGCCTATCCCGGAAGATGCCCGGCAGATCTCCTGGATCTTCTTCGTCTCTCCCGCCGGTTTGCAGAGTCTTCCGGCCTGGTTACGAAAGCCGTGCGGCGCATGCTCAATGCCTGTGATGATGCCGGGATTGCTGCCAGCATGACGATGCTTGGTGACGGTGTCTTTGCAGCAGGCGAAGAGGCAGCAGCTCAACTCTCCGGGTTTGGAAAGGTGTATTGCACGGGAATTGCAGATTATGGACCCCGTCTGCAGGACGTGGTCTCATGATTCCACCAGATCATCCGCGGTACCGCTCACTGACTGTCCGCGAGTCACTGGCAGAGGCTGCACGAACCGGCCTTGTCTCACTTGAAGGACTCGCCGCTCACGGGCGGGGTGAAGCCTTCGACTACCTGCTTGGTGAGATGACGACTGCAAGTGCGGCAGCAGCAGAACGGCTTGCCGCAGAGCTGCTCCTCTCGGCGCGGCAACCGGTCATCTCGGTGAATGGAAACGCTGCCGCACTGGCAGCACCGGCAATTGCTGATCTCCAGGAGGCATCCGGTGCTGCTGTTGAAGTGAATCTCTTTCACAGGACAGAGGCGAGAATGGCACTCATCTCGGATCATCTTCAGAAGCATGGTGTCACGGTTCTCTCCGGGGACTGCGACCGGCTTGTGCCCCTGGATCATGATCGCGGCCTCTGCCTGCCCCATGGGATCGGCTCAGCCGATCTTGTTCTTGTTATGCTCGAAGATGGTGACAGGTGCACTGCGCTGCGGAAGATGAATAAGATCGTCATTGCAATTGATTTAAACCCTCTTTCACGGACAGCACAGGCTGCAACACTGACGATTGTGGATGAACTGACGCGGGCGCTCCCTGCAATCACTGCATTCTGCAGGCAGGAGCAGATGAGTGGATCGGACTCAATCCCGGATACAATCGATAACGGGAAGTTCCTCTCCGATGCAAAGATAGAGATGAAGAAGAGGTTGGACTGATGCTCTGGATTGAGAAATACAGGCCCGGGACTCTTGATGAGATCCTGGGAGCAGAGCATATCAGGGAGATGCTCACCCAGTTTGCCAGTACCGGATCGTTTCCGCATCTCCTCCTGTCAGGACCAAAGGGATCTGGAAAGACTGCAACGCTCTGGTGTTTCCTGCAGCGTGTCTATGGAACATCGGTTCAGGAAAATACAACAATTATCCCCTCAGGCACGCTCTTTTCACAGGGGAAGGCATATCTTGAGGCAAACGAGAAGTTCTCTCACCTCTACCAGAAGAACCAGGGCGTTCTCTCAAATTTCAAATATATCGTCAGGTGGCATGCCTCTCTCCGTCCATTGAATGCCGACTTCCGTGTGGTTGTCTTTGATGAGGCTGATGCCCTGACTCATGAGGCTCAGCAGTCGCTGAGGCGGACAATGGAGCGGTTCAGCTCCACCTGCCGGTTTGTCTTTGTCACAACACGCCCCTCTGCACTCATTGATCCATTACGATCCCGATCCCTCCCGCTTGCGTTCCCCCCGGTTGCGAGCAACCTGGTTGCTGCACGCCTCACGGAGATTCTTCAGGCAGAAAGGAGTGAAGGCGTGGTTTCATCTGATGATATCGAGCTCCTTGCACTGGCGGTCAGGGGGGATCTGCGAAAGGCGATCATGCATCTGCAGGTTGCAGTTGAAACAGCAACTCCGGTTGATCCGGGCTCAATTGATGACACAGAGACCGCCCGCATTGCTCATTCCATAATCGAAGCGGTCAGGCGGGGAGAGTCACAGAATGCGCAGAAGCTGGCAGAAAGCCTGATGATAGAGTATGGACTCTCAGCACGGGAGCTCCTTGCAGCGCTCTGGGAAGAGCTGAATACCTGTTGCCGGGATCCTGATCTGAGCCTTCTTCTGGCAAAGAGCGATGCTTCACTGATCGCATCCGGCAATGAATATCTGCAGGTGAATGCCCTGCTGACCACGTTAGAGGAGATGCAGTTATGAGCAGAACCAAGGTGCAGGCCCATTATGATGAAGTTGCAGATGTCTATGACCAGCGGTATGATCTCAGGCAGGGGCGGCTCTACCACCACCACTTAAGCGGTATCATACTTGATCGGGTTCTGGATCACGGCACCCTGCTGGATCTCGGGTGTGGAACCGGCCTTTTCATTGAGCACTACACTGCTGCCGGTGGAGATGCTGTCGGCCTTGACATCTCGCCTGGCATGGTTGGAATCGGGAAAGTGCGCTGTCCGGATGCCGAATATATTGTTGGAACAGCTGATATTCTCCCATTTGAAGATGAGAGTTTTGACTCTGTTGCAAGCCTCCTTGCCTTCACCTACCTGCCAGATCCTGAAGCGATGCTGCGTGAGTCCTACAGGATCCTGAAGCCCGGTGGCAGCATCGCTGTTGTGACGCTTGGAAGGAACATGATGACCTGGATGGTTCCGTTCTTCTATCGTCTTGGCGAACGGATCGGGTATCGGAAGATTGGTGTTGGAGATTTTGGGGAGCATTACTACTCTGAGAAAGAGATGGTGGAGATGTTTAAACGGGCAGGTTTTACTGAGGTGTCCTCAACACGCTGCTCGTTTGCCCACTATACTCTCTCACCCCGGATCTTTGCCTTTGCCCAGCAGGTTGAGGGATTCGTCGAGCGCCGCCTTCCTGTCTTTGCATTCAATGTCTGTGTGAGCGGGAAGAAAGAAGGGGGGGATTTATCCAAGAAGTGAGAGGATCCGCTCTTTCTTCTTCAATGCAGCGTCTGCTGCACGGTCGATATGCTTCTTCATCTCCTCAAAATCTCCGCTCTGCTTCTCAACAACTTTTTTCAGGGGTGTGTATGCCGCCTCCCGGAACTGGGGCGCAAAATCAATCTCCGCTCCCTCCGAGAGCAGGACAGATTCAGGCGGACCCTCCTCTGCCCGGCCGATCTGGTGTACTTTTGTTCCTGTTGCCTCGATCACCTGGATGACGCGGTCTGCTGCTTCTGGTGGAACAGCCACCAGGAGTGCGTCGAGTGAGACGCCGAGATAATCGATTCCGAGCTTGTTCAGGAGCTCAAAAATTGCCGGATTCACAAGAGATCTGGCTTTCTCCTCCTCAATTATGATCCTGCACCCGGCGGTTTTTGCCATCTCAAAGATGTCTCCCCTGAGGCCGCCGTTTGTGACATCGGTCATTGCGTGGATCTCTCTGAAGACCGGGTCCCTGATGAGGGCAGCACAGGCATGGAGGAAATGCAGGTTGATTGTATAGTCCACATATTCTGCATTGCCTGAATAGAGTGCGGCTGTAGCAACAGTCCCGCCGCCTGCTCCCTCGGTCATCAGGAAGAGGTCGCCGGGTTGTATCTGCCTGCGTGCGGTGATATGGTCTGCAACCCCGACAACCCCAACACAGCCGGTCATCCGGTCTCCAAGTACCATGTCGCCCCCGATTCTCAGGGTGGATCCGGCGATGAGCGGGACATTGAGGGCTTCTGCAACCGTGGTGACGCCGGCAGTATAGTCGAATATCTTTGCGACATCGCCGTCATCGGCGACATGGATGTCGGAGATGAGGCCAACAGGTGTTGCGCCCATCACGTAGACGTCCCTGAGGGTTGCCCGGGTGGCATGGAATCCTGCGAGGAAGGGAAAGTCGGAGAGGCGGGAGTGCATGCCGTCGACTGTGGCGATGATGTAGGTGCCGCCTGCCTGGACAACCCCTCCGTCATCCATCTCGGTGACGCCGACTGATGCGCCGGTATCGCCGATGATCTGGGCGATCTTTGCATGTGCATAGAAGTCACCGGTTCCGCGGGATCCAACCCCGAACTCACCCATCGAGACCCCGGATCGCTCGTACGTGAAGAGGTCACTCTCAAGCCCGTCTGTCAGGCTGACCTCTTCGATTGCCGCGTCTGCAAATGATTCGGCATACTCGTGGGAGATGCTTTTGATCTCAAGAATCCTGTCTCGGAGACTGGTCCGCAGGTCTTCATCAGAGCACCCGGCACTTCTCTGCCTGCGTATGTACCCTTCAATATCCATGTACCGTGGTGTTGCACGTACATGGCAATAAAGGCGTGATGCACGGTTGCCGGAGAGAGGATCGTTTTCCCGGCCCTGTGAAGAGAGGGCGCATGCGCTGAAACCGCAATCCTCTGCACCCGGATCGCAATCCTGATGTGGAAGAGCAGACAAGAGTTCATTAGTATGAGCGGAGAAGGCCCGTATACTGCCTGTTCGATCGCCGGGTCGGATTCGGGCGGAGGCGCAGGAATCCAGGCTGATCTGAAGACCTTTGCTGCATACGGGGTCTATGGTCTCTCTGTTGTGACTGCGGTGACTGCCCAGAATACAGGGAGGGTTGCAGGTGCATGGGTACAGTCAGGTGAGTCTGTTGCAGTGCAGATGGCAACACTCTGCGAGGAGTTTCATGTATCTGCCTGGAAGACAGGGATGCTTGGCACACCTGGAGTTATTGAGGCGGTCATTGACAACCTGCCTGCCGGTGCAGAGCTTGTGCTGGATCCGGTCATCGTCTCCACAAGCGGCCACCGCCTCCTCTCTGAAGATGCACTCACCCTGCTTATCGAGGGGCTGCTTCCTGTTGCCTCTCTTGTGACGCCGAATATCCCTGAGGCTGAGGCGTTGACGGGACTCTCGCCTATCTGTAATCTGGATGATATGCGGGAAGCGGGATCGCTCCTCCTAGCTGGGGGTGCAGGTGCGGTGATCGTGAAGGGCGGCCATCTTGAGGGTGGAGAGGCAACAGATATCCTGCTGGATTCGCATGGTGAGATGGTGCTGTCAGGGCCACGGTATCCGTATGCTGTTCATGGATCGGGGTGCACGTTTGCTGCTGCTCTGACAGCAGAACGTGCCTGTGGCCGTGATGCGCAGGCTGCGTTTCAGGGGGCAAAACGGTTTATCGACGGTGCAATCCGGCATGCAATCCGGTTTTCTTCAGGCGGAACTGTGCCCGATCCCTTCTTTGAACGCAGCAGAACCGGGAACAAACCGATCCATTAATCAGATCCAATTGACCATCACTCAACAATGGATGCGACCGATTCTGCTATCCTTGCTGCGCTGATGGGAGATGCGAAGGTGCCACTTGCGGATCTTGGCAAACAGCTCTCCATCGCACCCTCAACGGTCTTCAAGCGGATCGAGCGGATGAAGCAGGAGGGAGTGATTGAGCGGTTCACGATTGCCGTCAATCCGGAGTTTTTTCCCCGCAGACTTGTTGCATTCCTCTCTATCAAGGTTGATCCCGGTGCAGCTGATGATCTGATCGGGTTCCTGCAGCAGAAGGAGGTTGTCCGTGAGGTATTCGAGGTGCTTGAGCCAAATGATTATCTCGTGAAGACGGTGACTGCTGATACCAGTGAGCTGAAGAACGATCTGATCTATCCGCTCTCGGCACTGCCGGGTGTCCGTGAGGTGAATACTATCCTCGCGGTAAAGAAGATCAAGGAGCAGACATATGTTGGCTGATTGCTGTGAGCCCGGGTGCGGGCTGGATGCGGGCCTTGGGTGCGGGCCAGGGGGCAGGGTGGTGCAATAATGGCATTTGAGGCATTATATGGCCTGCTTGCCATCATCACGCTCGTGATGGGTGCGGTGTTGAATGTGCTTGTGTATCTCTCATACACGCGGGTGAAGGAGCAGACGCTCCTGCTCTTCAACCTTGGCCTCTTCCTGCTGGTGATCGGGATTGTCTTCTCGGATATTGTTTCGATGATCATGGGAGAGGGAGCTCTGGCGTACTGGTCGATTGTGATCTCGCGGCTTCTCCAGATTGCCGGAATCGGGTGCATGATCACGGGGGTTCTCAGGTAGATGGTGGCGTGCTTTTGTGTACTGAAGGGTAATGAGAGGATACTGACTGGTTTTGGATTGTAATTGAGAGTATGTAGGGAAGACTGATAGTTTCCGGGAGTTGGCTGGCATGAAAATTGGATCGGGTTTTGCACGTGACTGGACGATCAGCAAGACTTCCAGGTTCTTTGGGAAGAACCGGATTGCCGGTCCACTTCTTGGCCGTATTGCAGCAGATGCGGACCCTCTTGTCCGCGAGGCGGTTGCCAGGCATGCAGCTGAACTTGGGCGGGCAGATGGATCTGGTCTGAAGGAGCGGATCCCAGACGATGATCCCCTGACCCTCATTGAGGGTTTTCTCCTTGCGGCAGGTCTGCCCTATGAGCGGATAGGGGATGGGGAGATCCGTATTCGAAAGGATTTTTCCCGGATTGATGATACGAATCTTGTAGTGGGAGATATTGCGCTTCCCTACCTCCGGGGCCTCCTCGAGAGCGCCCTCCCCGACTGGCATCTGCATGAGACGGAGTTAGATTTCCGGTGCAGAGTAAAAAAATAAAATTTCGATCATTTCGTATTTTTGAAATATTATTCGAAACTTCTTCTGATGTGTATGTGTTCTTCACCGATATTCCGGCTCACCACAGACTATATATACCAACTATAGCAATTACTCCTCATACCTACCCCATATCGCCGGATGGGTGCAAGATTTCATTTTTGCAGGGCCGGCGGATGGTGTGGTCGTGAGGTGTAAAAAATGACGATGAAGAGAAATGATGATGCGGTCTCACCCGTCATCGGTGTGATCCTGATGGTCGCCATCACCGTGATCCTGGCTGCAGTCATTGCAGCATTTGTGTTTGGTCTCGTCGGCGGCGTCGAAGGAGCAAAGGTTGTGGGTGTGACTGCAACAAAGATTAATGACACTGCAGTAGGATTTACCTGGCAGGGTGGTGCCGATCTGGGAGCACTTATTAATGCAACTGCATTACTTGATGGAAATGATGAACAGGTGGTTGGGGATAAGCCATATACTGTTGGATCCAGAGATATAGTTGACTTTAAAGGAGAAGATGTTGCAGGAAAGAGAGTTACTCTTGTTGGCGAGTTCGAGGATGGAATAAAACAAGTACTCCTTGAGCGAACCTTTTAAACTCCATTCTCTTTTTTTCCTATTACGTATTCAACCATCCGCGCCGCCACCTTCTCCCGCTCGCCGCCGCATTTCCGTGCGATCGCGAGATGATGGTCGATCAGCCATTTGAGATCGGGATCGTGGTTCATCAGGTACCGGGTGCCGTGCACCGCCGCCTCGATGATGGCATTGAAGCCCCGGTTCACCGGGTACATGGAGCAGATGCGCACCTCCTCTCTGACTGGGGTGAGGGTGATGCTGTATGCCTCGCTGCTCTCGCTGACAACCGCTGCCCGGAAGGCAACCCAGGCTTCGGCGGCAGCGAGGCGGTGCATCTCCATGCCATCAATTACCTCTGGCACAAAAGAATCATCTGCCAGATCGCCAAACGCCGTCTCCACATAGATGACCGGGTCATGGATGATGTTTGCGACAAACCAGCCGTCACGGACGATATTCTCTGCGGTGTGACTTCCTTTGAAGAGGGCAAGGGCGAACTTCCCGTTCCGGTAGATAACACCCATTGGTGCGGCATTCAGGTGCGTGGTGCCGATCACCTCGTTGATCCCCTCCCTGAGGATGGTGCTCCTGGTGGAGGAAGTACCGGGGCCAGTGTTGGCCGGGCCGGTGGTGTCGGTGGTGCCGGTGCCGGGGCCGGTGGTGGGAGATGGAATCAGTCCCATCGCCACCCCTCCCTGAGTGCGACATAGATCCCGGCGATGGCAATATCTGCTAAAGATCCCGGGTTGATCCCGGATGCAATACATTCCTCATCAAATTCGGTGATAGAGAGCTCACCCCTGCAGACAGCCTGCGCCCGGAGCCGCGTCTCTTCGGCAACCGCCTCGCCGAACTTCTTTGCGATGAAGGTATCGGGAACCTCAGCCATCAGCTGGATAAATACCGGGCTGATCCCCCGTGCGCCATCAGATCGCCTGAGCAGTGCATCGGCAAACCGCCGGGTGAGCGAAAACCCCTCCACAATCTCGCGGCAGACCATATCGCGGGGGGCTGAATATGCCATGACATCATAAAGCGTCATGTGGCTCTCCCTGATCTGCTTAATTGATTCCGGATCACGGACATCAAGGTCGTCTGACTGAAGCACCCGGACCTCGGTCTCAGCAAATGCCTGATAGAAGAGAACCGCATCGTCGACTGTTGTTGCCTGCATGATGCTTGCTGCTTCCTGGATATCCTGCCCGGCAAGAAGCGGCATAAGGAGAATAAACGCTCCAAAATGTGTATTGCCCCCTAAATGGCAGTTTGTCCTGATAACTGCGTCATAGAGGCCAGCGCCGATCCCAAGCCTTCCTTCTGACACTGCATCAAAGGAAGGGCGGCAGGCGATCACTGAAGCAAGAAAATGCTCGAGCCTGGTGTCGGGATAGTCGTGGCACCGATCAACATTGCCTGGTTTTGGGTGTGCCGTCACCTCAAGCATCATCGCGAGCTGCGCAAGCTCAGCATTTGACATCGGCGGGCACTTCACAAAAGATGTCCTCCATGATCTTCTCTGCAAGTCTCCGTTTCTGCTTCATATACTCAGTTTTGGAATTGCCAAGCTGTTTCAGGGTCATATCCCTGAACATGCAGGGAGTTGAGCTCTTGCAGCACCAGGCGAGGCTCCCAAAGCAGGTGTGGGATCCCTGATGCAGTGGCGTCCCCTCAGTTGCCGCCTGCTTCAGTTGCACATAGGTTTTTCGTTCAAGGCCGATTCCCTGTAAAATCGGAAGAAGCGGACACTCCTTCACCGGCATGCAGCAGAAAGTGAGGGCGCGGAGATCCCCTCCCCGGCAGAGCTGTTTTGGGGCATTATACCAGCCGACATCGTCAGCGTACCTGCGGATGGCGGCGTCAAGTCCTTTGAGCGTATGGAGATCAGACCTGCGGGCAAGAGAGACGAGATCTGCGCCATGGGAGAACTGCTCCATCACGCGGTCATAGGAGTGCATCGAGTTGTTGGCGATGATCTGGAGGGGGCAGGCGTTCCTGATCTGGCGGATCTTCTGGTACCCGAAATCCATCAGATCGATATGGATGATGTCGGCACCGGCCTTCCAGAGCGCCTCTGCAAGCGCCTTTTCGTCAGTCAGTCCGGCACGGATCTTCACCGAGACGCAGACATCCATCTTCTTCAGGCCCCTGACGGCTTCACAGAGGTCATGGTGATGGGTGAGGTAATACTCTCCGCATCCCGCATCGATCATTGGCTGTTGTCGGCAATGGGCGTCAATTTCGTATACGGCGATATCACCGAGTTCATCTGCGAGACGGACAAACGATGACGGTTTCTTTCCCCTGAGATTGATACCCGGAACAATGTCAGATCCCTTTAGCTTCGCTACTTCGGACCGTATCCCCTCGACCGGATCAGCAAAGAAAAACTCCTTCCTCCCGGCTTCTGCAAGATCGTGGCTTGCAAGTATCGTCTCCTCGTCTATAGAGAACCCTCCGAGGAAGGCAGCGCCGATATGGCCTCTCCTCTCAAGCGCATATGCCGCATCCACGATTCCCGCCATGGATGCAAGCGCAATTGGTGTCCGAACTATCTGCTGGTTTACCAGGAGTTCAAAACGTTCGTACGCCTCCATCATAGATTCTTTATAATTAGCAATGATAGGGGATATCCCTTTGCATCTGTTTTTTTGATCCGGATCGATAACACTTTTTAGCATCAGTTGTACAACTCTTCTATAATGGCTAAGAAAGGCTTACTACTGGTTGGACACGGGAGCAAACTTCCCCATAACAAAGAACTTGTCGAGAGCACTGCCGCGTTCATTGCAGCAAAGAACAATGGATATGTTGTCAAATCCGGGTTCATGAGCATGAACGAACCAAATGTTCCTGATGCAATAGAGGCGTTTGCAGACGAGGATATCAACCTCCTTGTTGTTGTTCCGTTATTCCTTGCAAAGGGCGTCCACATATTAAAGGATATCCCAGGCATCCTGGGACTGGAAGAAGGGAAGAAGAAGGGATCCATCACCCTGAAAGGAACGGAGATTCCCCTTGTCTACGCCGATCCTATCGGATCTGATCCCCTGCTTGCCGAACTGATGCTGAAGAATGCGGAGAATGCCATCCGCGATCATCTCTGATCTCCCCATGCGGCTGCTCATCCTTGATACCATCCATGGCGGAGGCGTCATCGCCTCCGCTCTCCGTGAGCAGGGACTGAGCGTTGACTGCGTGGATGTATACCGGGGCAGCGACGGAATCTCAATAGAGACTGCCCAAAATACCCGGTATTCCTGTTGTATCGCACCGGTTCACCTTGACCCGGCACACCCTCTTCTTCATGCCGGGATACCGGTTATCTCGCATCACCTGGCAGCAGGCATGCTCATCGGGGACAACCCGCCAGAGCCGTTCATCGAGATCACCGGAGAGCGCGGAAAGACGACAACAGCATTTGCACTGGCTCACCTGATGCCGGAACGTGGAGTTCTCCATTCATCCAGTGGCACAATCCGCTACCCGGAGATGGAGATGATCAGCAGATCAAGCATCACGCCTGCAAGCCTTCTTGCTCCTGCAGCAGAGGCACGCGCCATGAACGGGTGGTTCATTGGCGAATGCTCGCTTGGTGTTTCGGGAAGAGGGGATCTTGGTATCCTCACCTCAGATACCGATTACCGGATAGCAAATGGCAAATCGTCTGCGCTCGCTGCCAAACTGGAGCACCTGAAGACCTGTAAACAACTCCTCCTCCCGGACGGCATCAGAGGAATTGATCATCCCGATCAGCACAGGGTGGGCGCAATCGCTTCCTGCGATGATACCACAGTCACATATGAGTATAAACAGATCTCCGGATCCTTTACCAATCCTCTCCTCTCCCTGAAAGGATATCAGGAACCGCTCACCTGTGCTGCTGCTGCTGCCTGCCTCCTCGGAACCGATCCCGCACCCCTTGCCCGGTTCAATGCACTTCCCGGGCGAATGCGGATATGGGAGGAGAATGGCTGTATCTTTGTTGATGCGTCAAACAGCGGGACAAACAGGGAGACGACACGAGAAGCAGCAGCATATGCCCGGAGAAACCATCCCGGCTCCCCTCTTCATCTCGTGATCGGCCAGGACGAACACGCAGTCTGCGAAAATTTTGCAGACGCGGATATCCGGATGGCAATAGAAGAGATAGAGCCAGACAAACTTACCATAGTCCAGAGAAACCAGGATTATGATTTCGGATCCCGGTACCCGGAATCTGATGCCAAACGATCCCTGGATGAGGCAATCCGGGATGCTGCCAGGAAACCCGGATCAATTATTCTTCTGGCAGTAAAAACATGGAGATAAGATTTAGATGCACTACATTCAGCCACGCCCAAGTTCCATTGTTGCCGCACTCTATACCGCCCGTGATCTCGGCGTTGATGTGGCCATACTGCACGGTCCATCCGGATGCTCATTTAAACATGCACGCCTCCTCGAAGAGGACGGGCTCCGGGTGATTACCACCTCACTCCAGGAGAACGAATTCATCTTCGGTGGCCAGCCGGTGCTTGAGGACGTCCTCAGGTATGCAGAAGAGACCTTCTCCCCGGAACGGATGGCAGTTATCGGGACCTGTGTCTCGATGATCATTGGTGAGGATATGCAGGCGGCGATCGACTCATCCGGTATTACGACACCAACTATTCCAATGGATATCCACGCCGGGTTTTCCGAGAATATCGATGGGGTCATTGCAGCTCTTGAACCTGCTGCTGCAATCGGCTGGATATCTGCAGACGAGCTCGACCGGCAGCGGACGCTGCTTGCCCGCGCAAACGAGGTGGAGCGGCTCAGGGGGGCTGCCTCAAAGCGGTATATCGAGCCGGAACGCGGTGACTTGAAACATATTGCCGCACGCGCCCTCCTCGACCTTGCCAGAAGCGGCAGGCGCGGCATGGCAGTCATGAATGCGAAAAAAGAGACTGCATACATGTTCATCGATGAGCTCCTTGCCCTCCATGAGAAAGCGCCTGATGCTGATATCTCCTATCTTGCTAACCTTGACGACCGGGGACTCCCAAAAGTCAGATCAGATGCAGAACGGATACGGGATGAGGTCTCCCGGCGTGGCCTTGATCCAACAATCCTTGGATCACTCGATGAATATGGTGCAATTGGTGAGGATATCGGGGCAGCTATCCGGGAAAGGGATCCGGAGTTTCTCTTCATCGTTGGTGTCCCCCATGCTGTCCCTGCTGAATACACTGAGGGGATCGAGGTCTTCTCGATAACAAACGGCCCCCGGCAGGTGGCGCCGCTGCGGGAACTCGGCCACCGGCATGTGATGGTCGAAATTGATCTCCACCCAAAAACCCTGGGTGTCCGGTCGGTTGTTGAAGCAGAATTCGGGGCCGTGCTCAGGAGCATGTGATGCGGACCCTCCTCATATCCGGTGATCGATCAGGCTGCGGAAAGACGAGCATTACGCTTGCAATATCTGCTATCCTTGCAAAGCGGATGAAGGTCCAGACCTACAAGGTCGGGATGGATTATATCGATCCCAGTTACCTGACCGGTGTCACCGGGAGGCCCTGCCGGAACCTGGATAGTTATGTGCTGGATGATGGCGAGCTCCGCGGAGTGTATGCGCATGCAGCAGAGGGAGCAGACATCGGGATTATCGAAGGTGTGCGGGGCCTCTATGAGGGTGCCGAGGTCCTTGGAGATGTCGGGAGTACAGCATCAATTGCCAAAACGCTTGGCGTTCATGTGATCCTGGTCATCAATGCAAAAAGTATCACACGCAGTGCTGCAGCCATTGTGAAAGGATTTATGGCATTTGATCCAGGTGTCAGGATCAAAGGGGTTATCCTGAATAATATATCCCCGGGACGGCATCTTGAGAAGGCGAAGGGTGCAATCGAACACTACTGCGGGATTCCGGTTATCGGGGCTGTCCCGCATACGCCGCAGATGGAGCTTGCAATGCGGCATCTCGGGCTTGTTCCCTATCGTGAAGGAAACGCTGATTCTGACTTTACTGAACGGATTGACGAGATAACCCGTGTCATTGAAGAGTATATCGATATGGACGCGCTCTACGCGCTTGCAGACGAGCCAGCTTCCAGTGGGACACCCCTCCCTGTTCTGACGCAGAGAACGGTTGCTGATCTGAGGATCGGTATTGCATATGACGAGGCGATCAACTTTTACTATGCCGATCTCTATGATCTGCTCACTGCGCATGGAGCCAAACCTGTTTTCTTCTCCCTGATACATGACTCTCTTCCTGATGCAGACGGCTATATCCTCGGAGGCGGTTATCCCGAACTGTATGGCCGTGAACTGGAGGAGAACGCCTCCATGCGGGAAGCAATAGTTCGTGCGGCAGAAGCAGGCGTTCCTATCTATGCCGAGTGCGGCGGGCTGATGTACCTCTGCCGATCCATACAGACAAAGGCGGGATGGCAGGGCAGGGAGAGTGCTTTCAGATACCAGATGTGTGGTCTTTTCCCGGGTGATGCATCAATTCCATCCCGGCGGGTGCTTGGGTATGTTGAGGGGAGATCACATGGCGGGCTGATGGGGGAGTCGGATTTCCGTGGCCATGAATTCCATTACAGCGAGATTGTGATGAATCCTGGTGAGAGGTATATGTTCAGGCTTTCAAGGGGCGAGGGTATTTTTGATGGAAACGATGGTATTGTCTACAAAAACGCCATCGGGAGCTATGCTCACCTGCATCCGGTTGCGAGCAGCGATATGTTTGCATCATTTCTCTCTGCCTGCCGGGATGGGAGCGTTTGAAAACGCAACACATACATTGATCTTCTTTCCAATACCTGATCATGGAAATCTACATCGACGGACAATTTGTTCCTGAGACTGAAGCGAAGGTCTCGGTCTTTGACCATGGATTCCTCTATGGGGATGGAGTTTTTGAAGGGATCAGGAGCTATAACGGGAAAATATTCCGGCTGAAAGAGCATGTCGACCGGCTCTATGACTCGGCAAAGACAATTGATATGGCGGTTCCGGTTTCAAAGGAGGAGTTTGCTGATATCATCATTGAGACGGTCAGGAGAAACGGGTTGAAAGACGGCTATATCCGGCCGATTGTCACCCGTGGTGTCGGCACGATGGGGCTTGATCCAACCCACTGTCCGAAGCCGACGGTCATCTGTATAGCAATTGAGTGGGGCGCGATGTATGGCGATCTCTATGAGAAAGGGCTCACCGCGGTGACGGTTGCTGTCCGGAGGAACGCCCCTGACGCGCTTCCGCCGAATGTGAAGAGCATGAATTACCTGAATAATATCCTGGCAAAGATCGAGGCAAATTACAAAGGCGGGGATGAGGCGATCTTCTTTGATTCCATGGGACGAATCTCAGAAGGGTCTGGAGATAATATCTTTGTTGTCAAGAACGGGATCATCTATACGCCCTATACCTACACGAACCTGAAAGGAATCACCAGGGATATTTTAATGGAGATTGCAGAATCGCTTGGGATCCAGGTGAGAGAGGTTGAGCTTGGGTTCTTTGATCTCTATACCGCAGATGAGGTGATTGTCACCGGAACTGCTGCAGAGATTGCGCCAATCGTCACAATCGATGGGAGGAGTATTGGAAGCGGCCGGCCTGGCCCGATAACAAAACAGATCATGGCGGCCTTCAAGACGATCACCGAGCAGGAAGGAACACCCGTCTATACCGAATGAATACTGCATGATACAACTGCATAACTCCGCTGGATAACATCGCTGCATAACGCCGCTGCATGATACCGCTGGATTATACAACTGCATAACACTGCTGCATGATCCCATGCCACAGTGCCACAACCGGGTGTCTCGTCACGACACTCTGTAGTGGCTTTGATGCAGCTTCATCGTGGCTTGTGCCGTGACGTCGTCATCTCTGCCCTGTCTCCGTCTGGCAGCCGAATACCGGATCGGCAAAGACGATATCAATATCTTTTTATTTCCTGACGACTACCTTGTATAGCACTTTTGTTGCATCGCTGATATAGTGTAGTGGCCAATCATGTCGGCCTTTCACGCCGACGACTGGGGTTCAAATCCCCATATCAGCACTCAGATTGCTTTTCTTCGCATTTTATCGCTTATTTGTGTTTTTCTGGTCGTTGGAGCAGAACTATAAACCCGGACTCTTCTATGCCTCATGCGTTCCGGAAATGGGCCAGTACGCACTTGGGAGTCTCATATATCAGGCACGGAGAAGGAGCACGTTTTGAGATGATTGTTCCAGAGGGCGCCTGGAGGAAGGGGAGCGGTACCTGACTGGTTATGTGAGGGGGGATCACCCATATTTTGCTTTTTGAAAAGACGAGTGAAGGTGAGCCACAGCCCAGGTTGCGGCCCGAGTTGATGCAAGAGAGACAATCGAAACTCTACGTGCCATTATGGGCATGGTTCTGGAGATAGGCGGTTTTAACAAAATTGCGGTTATTGATTATAATTTCTTCCTCTGTTTCTCTCTTTCAAGTAATCGTTTATTCAAAGCTTCAGTATCGTCAGGAAGCCACTCATGCCGCTCTTTTGTGTAATCCCCACTTCCAGACTCATAGCTCTGAATAAAACGAGCCATATCAACAGGTCCAAGAGCTTTGCTCAATGCGCAAATACCCTCTTTCCGAATCTCACTGATTGTTTTCATTTTCTAACACCTCCATGAGCCATATTAGTGGATTTTCGACCCGAATTGATAAATCAGGGATATTGCGGGAGATGGTTATTAGCTTTTTATCAGTGGTAAGAAGTAAAGCTTCCCCCGATTGCGCACATGCCAGATGCAGAGCATCATAGTGTTTCAGTCCCATTTTCATATATCGGGTTGCCTGTTCAAATACACTCTCATTGTACTCTATATATTCGTTGATGAGATATAATTTCTGCTCTACTTTCAATCGCTTTTCAATATCAGGTATGAAGGAGATTTCATCATCAATGACAACACTGCCGATCAATTCCCAGTCATGGAGACATCGATCAAGAATCGCAAGCACCGCATTTGCTTCCAATGCAATCTTCTCTTGCTGAAGATTGTCACATGGTCTGCATAGACAACAGACATCCAAATAGATTCTCATTTGATTCCAAATGAAACTTTATCACCAGAATTAATAAATCCTATAGTTCTTGTGCTCAGTATCGACATTCTGAAGGAAACACTATTAATCCTCGCTCAAAAGAGTCATAAATATAGCACGTAATGCCCCCACCTGCCCCTTCTGCGCCCCAGCCTCCTCCGGTATCGTCCTCGCAAACTTCCCACACCTTTCTTCCGATATGACCTCTACTCGGTGAGCCCCGGTTACCTGCTGCTCATCCCTTTCCGGCACGTGGGCTCGTTCTTCGAGGCAACGGGCATCTACTGGGTGCCTGTTTATACCATACTCGAACATGCTGTACCAACGTTTGTTGCAAATCCATACTTCATTAAATACGTCCCCTCTTCAAAGACAGATACCAAAGATGCAGTATGGATTGCTGAAATCTGTTTGGAGGGTCACTTCAAAGCTTCGTATCGAAAATAGGCTAATCCCCGCCATTTCAAAGGTGGGATACAGCCGCCTCCACATCACCACAATGTAAATTGCATATGGTGTAGCATAGTATTTTTAATGGTAAACCCCGAGCATTGGATAAGCGCGAGAGGCTGCGTATACAATGTTAATTACCATTTCGTATGGTCAGTAAAATACCGGCGTAAAGTCCTGGTTGGGGACGTTGCAGAGCGGCTGAGAGAGTTGCATGAGTCCATAGCTCACGAGCGGGGTTTTCTCCTGCATGAGCAGGAGATCATGCCCGATCACGTTCACCTGCTCATCACCGCTCATCCCAAGCACGCTCCCGCTACGATGGTGAAGATTCTTAAAGGGATCACAGCTAAGAAACTCTTTGAGTCGTTCCCCGATCTTCGTCAACCCCTCTGGAAAGGACATCTCTGGAACCCCTCCTATTATGTAGGTACCTGTGGGGATGTAACGAAGGATGTTATCCGGAATTACATCAACACTCAGAAAGAAAAGTGACTCATGGCAATCAAAGCGTACCAGTATCGATTATACCCTACCAGGAAGCAGATCACCATTCTTGAGCGGACGCTTGAGAACTGTCGGTGGGTCTACAATGAAACGCTTGCCATGAGGAAGAATGCCTGGGAGCAGGAGCAGAGGTCCGTATCGTACCTGGAAACCAAACGCCAGCTTCCTCTCTGGAAACAGCAGAGACCCGACCTGAAGTCAGTTCATTCACAAGTACTTCAGGACGTGTCGCACCGGGTAGAACTGGCGTATCAGGCATTCTACAAAAGAGTCCAAAACGGCGAGAAAGAAGTGGGATATCCCCGGTTCAAAGGGAAATACCGGTATGATAGTATCTCGTATACCCAATCCGGGTTCCACCTGAAGAGTGAGGGGACAATCCTGCATCTTTCCAAGATTGGGGATATCCCGATGGTGTATCACCGCCCGATTGAGGGGGTTATCAAACGGGTCACTATTCGTCGGACCTCAACCGGGAAGTGGTATACCAGCTTTACTGTGAAAATGGACGAGCCAAAACCCGCAGACCCAATTCCTCTCACTGAGTGTTCAGTTGTGGGGATTGATGTCGGGCTCACAACATTCTGTACTCTCTCTGACGGCACCACTATTGAGAACCCCCGGTGGTTTCGTACAGAAGAGAAACGTCTTGCCAAAGCACAACGGAAGTTCTCAAGGTGTGAGAAAGGCACCCCCAAACGAAGGAAACAACGGTTGGTTGTTGCTCGGATCCATGAAACGATTGCGAACCGGAGGAGGGACTTTGCATATAAAACCGCACATACCCTGACTCAGACGTACGATCTGCTTGTGTTTGAAGATCTGACCATCAAAACCATGATGAAAAACCACAGTCTTGCAAAGAGTATTGGCGATGCTGCCTGGAACCTTTTAATTTCAACAACCATCAACAAAGCGGAAGAAGCTGGTTGTCAGGTTGTTCTTGTGAATCCAGCGCAGACGACGCAAATGTGTTCGATCTGTGGAACAATCGTGAAAAAGACACTCTCTGATCGCGTCCATACCTGCTCTCATTGTGGGTTAATCATGGATCGCGATCTGAATGCGTCTCGTAATATTATGAGATTGGGGCTACAATCTCTTGCAAATACTGCATAGATGCCCCTGACGTTAGTAGGGGGAGTAGTCACTGAATTAGGTTTTATCTGATGTTGATATTACTAAAAAATGGTGAGATCCTCTCCTCTTCCTCATGCTCCGGTATAGATCTTCCATGCCTCGTCGACGGTTGCTCCTTCGACAGTTATTGCATAGATTGCATTTGAGAACCTGACAGCTGCTGCAAGCTCTTTCTGGTGGATATTCCTGCCGGTGGCATTGCCTGCCGCCCCGCCGGTATGGATCTGGTCATAGAGTTCATCTAAGAACTTCCTCTCATCAATTGACGATCCGCCTGCACAGACTACCCGCGTCCTGCCGGCAGCAAGCACCGCCTCGTTCAGGAGGTCTGACGATTTCGCACCCTCTTTCTTCGGGGCATTCACTTTTACGTAATCTGCACCAAGAGAGGCTGCAACTCCGGCTGCACCTGCGATGAGATGCGGATCCTTCTCATCTTTGACTGCAATCCCACGCGGGTAGATCCAGAGCACGACCAGGAGCCCGTTTGCATGTGCATCCAGGATCACCTGCTGCGCCTCCCGCATCATCTCTGCCTCGTACTGGGATCCGATATAGATGGTATAGCCGACAGCGACAATGGCAAGGCCTGTTCTGTCGCGGAGATCAACTGCATCCTGCACAGATACGAGGAGTGGGCTGTAGGGGTCTTTCTGCTCTGTCTTCACAAGATGCGTCTTTGAATTGAGCTTGACCAGATACGGCACATCAGGATAATCCATCCCATACCGTGCAATCAGGCCATACTGCGTGGCAAAGACTCCCACCCTGCTCTGGGATGCGATTGTAAAGAGGTGATCCGGCGTTGCATCATCCTCATGAATACCCTCCCCAAAAAAGTCGTCATTCAGGTGCTCAACCTTCTGATCTCCTGCAAAAAGCATCAGGCGGCCGGTACCCCTGGTCACCCGCTGATAATTTGAGATGAATGTATCGACTGCCGGAAACGGCACATCGAGTGGAACCGAGAAGACATCTTCTGTTGTCATACCAGAGAATATCATCCCGAAGCTGATTAATGGTTGCGGATGGTACCGGTGCCAGGTGCTTCCGGCTATTTGGAACTTTTGAAAAAAGAGGGGTTTTTGGTATCCTTTCTACTCGATATGGATAACCTGATGTCCTTTCCCTGAATCTTTCGTACAGGTGATCTCAAGGATGCCATTGATGCAGGTCATCCTGGTATTGTCAGGATCAACCTGGGGAATATCTACGACTGCAATCGGGCTTTTCTGTTCATGCGAGATGATATGCAGGCGCCCGCCCTCAAAGAAGATCCGGATCTGATCGGGATCATATCCCGAGACATCGGTTGTAATCATCAGATCATCGTTGATCTCATAGATCTCAACCTGTTGCTCCCTCTCTTCAGGGAAAAAGTCAGGTGAATCTACTGGAAATCCACCTATCACTACACGGAATCCAAGGATATGGGGAAACGGCAGCCCCGGATCCATTGACTCCTCCATAATCTTCCGTACCGCGTCAATAAGTTCCCTGTATGCATCTGATGGTTTTTCGCTCATTGCTTATTTCACACTCAGTCTCAATCCTCTGCCAGAGCAGATTCCACTTCTTCTGTAGTCTTTCGGATCACATCAAACTGTTTGCTACCCGAGAGGACCAGATCACGAAGCTTCTCTGCCTCTGCAGCACTCTGCTCACTCTTCTCAATCATGAGCGCACGTTTTGCGACATTCAGCCCCTTTTCAAGCACCTTCCGCTGCTCTTCGTTATAGAGGTACTCCCAGGACTGCCGCTCGGCTTCCAGGATGGTGTCACTGTCAAGCGACGGCTTCACCTTCTGCTGTGCACGGATCACATGCTCTTTGGTGACACGGACATTCTCCATTGCATCTTTCATCTCCTGCTCGCTCCTGCCACTCATGTTGGTGATGAAGTCACGGATTGCATAGAGTTTGGCTTCACGGACAAGCGCCTCGATATCTGCTCCCACATACCCCTTCGTCTCTGTAACGAGGGCATCGAGATCGATATCCCGTGCAAGCACACCTTCGTCATCCCTGAGGTAGACATTGAAGATCTGCTTCCGTCCCTCATCATCAGGTGGCGGGACAAAGATATGCCGCTCAAGCCGCCCGGGACGCATGAGTGCAGGATCCATCATATCGGGCCTGTTTGTCGCGCCGATAACAACAACATCCTTCAGTTCCTCAAGCCCGTCGAGTTCGGTCAGGATCTGGCTGACCACACTCTCGGTTACATGGGATGAGCCCATGTAGGTGCCCCGCCGTGGAACAAGTGCATCCACCTCGTCAAAGAAGATGATCGACGGGGATGCCTGCCGCGCTTTCCTGAAGATCTCCCGCACTCCTTTCTCGGATTCTCCAACCCATTTCGAGAGGAGTTCGGGTCCCTTGATGGATATAAAGTTACATTCACTCTCATTTGCAACCGCTTTTGCAAGGAGCGTCTTTCCGGTACCCGGAGGGCCGAAGAGGAGGATGCCTTTTGGC
Organism: Methanocalculus natronophilus; assembly: GCF_038751955.1. Classification (NCBI taxonomy): domain Archaea; kingdom Methanobacteriati; phylum Methanobacteriota; class Methanomicrobia; order Methanomicrobiales; family Methanocalculaceae; genus Methanocalculus; species Methanocalculus natronophilus. The sequence continues at coordinate 131,203 of NZ_JBCEXH010000003.1, forward strand.
GGCTTTGTGGTGAGCTTCTGGAAGAGATCGGGGTACCTGAGCGGCCACTCGACTGCTTCCTTCAGCTCGCTCTTCACATGCTCAAGTCCCCCGACATCGCTCCAGCGGATATCCGGAACCTCAACGAGAACCTCTCTCATTGCGCTTGGCTCTACATGCTTTATTGCCTCATCAAAGTCCTCGCGCACCACCTTCAGTTCGTCCAGGAGTTCAGCTGGGATCTCTTCATCAACATTAATCCTTGGAATGATCTTTCTGAGCGCATGCATCGCGGCTTCCTTCACCAGAAGGGCGAGATCAGCCCCGACAAATCCGTGGGTGATGTCAGCAAACCGGGTAAGGTCAACATCATCTGCAAGCGGGACGCCTCTGCTGTGGATCTGCAGGACTTCAAGCCGCCCTTTCTTGTCGGGGATACCGATCTCGATCTCGCGATCGAACCTGCCCCCGCGCCTGAGAGCGGGATCGATGGCATCCGGTATGTTTGTGGCGCCGATGACAATCACCTGTCCCCGGCTCTTCAGCCCGTCCATCAGGGCAAGAAGCTGGGCAACAACCCGCCGCTCAACTTCCCCTTTGGTGTCTTCGCGTTTTGGGGCTATCGAGTCTATCTCGTCGATGAAGATGATCGTCGGCGCATTCTCCTGTGCCTCTTCGAAGACTTCACGGAGTTTGCCTTCAGACTCTCCATAGTATTTGCTCATGATCTCAGGGCCCGAGAGGGTGATGAAGTGTGCATCCACTTCGCTGGCAACCGCACGGGCGATCAGGGTCTTGCCTGTCCCTGGCGGCCCATAGAGCAGAACGCCTTTTGGGGGCTCGATACCGAGCTTTTCGAAGAGTTCCGGGTGGCGTAGCGGGAGCTCGATCATCTCGCGGACAAACTGGAGTTCGCGGCCAAGCCCGCCGATATCCTCGTAATGGATATCAGAGACACCCTCCCGTCCCTTATCGCCTTCATAGGGTGTCTCTTTCAGCTCAATCTCAGTCTCTTCAGAAACGATTGCAACGCCCTTCGGGCTTACTTTCGCGATAACAAAGGTAAGCGGGTTCCCAAGGACATTCACCCGTACGGTCTGTCCCTGGGAGACTGATCTCCCAAGGAGCATCCGCCTGAGGTACTGCTCACCGCCGACAAGACGGATCGGCTGGGTGGGCTGGATGGTCACTTTTGTTGCATATCCTGCCTCCAGCTTCCTGATCCTGACCCGATCGTCAATACCGGCACTGGCATTGCTCCTGACATTTCCGTCAATCCTGATAACAGACCGTCCGGTATCTTCGGGGAAACCCGGCCAGACGATGGCAGCGGCTTTCTTCCTCCCCGAGATCTCAATAACATCCCCTGAGACCAGGTTTAACTGCTTCATAACATCAATTGAGAGGCGGGCAATGCCCCGTCCGGCATCGCCATGAGCTGCCTCCTTGACAACAAGATCCATGTATTCTTTATCTGTGGGCATAGTAATCACCTTGATTTACCATACGTTAGTCTTGTTCAATATATATAATTTTCTATTGATCGGGATTTAGGATTCCACATCAGTGGTTACGGCAAATCTGTAATATCTCCGTGGGTTAAAAAAGCTGACGGAATGAAAAAAAATTAGAAATTAAAGTGTTTACTGACGATCTTTAATGCACAATAATCTCCGCACATCGTGCATGCGTCAGTATCTGCAGGGGATCGGCTGTCCCTGATATGCCGGGCATGTGCAGGATTCATCGCGACAGCAAACTGACGCTCCCAGTCAAGATCCCGGCGGGCATGCCCCATCTCAAGGTCAAGTGCCCTGGTCTTCTTCAGCTTGACCATATCTCCGGCATGTGCCGCAATCCGTGAGGATATCACTCCTTCATAGACTTCCTTTGGTGTCGGGAGTGCAAGGTGCTCTGCCGGGGTGACATAGCAGATGAAGTCTGCTCCTGCTGAGGATGAAACAGCAGCGCCGATCGCTGCCACACGGTCATCATAGCCGGGTGCGATATCGGTGACGAGTGGCCCGAGCATATAGAATGGCTTGTTATTGGTGACCCGCTTCTGGAGCTGGACATTTGTTGCAATCTCATCAAGCGGGATATGGCCCGGCCCCTCCACAATCGCCTGTACACCAAACTCATTTGCCTTGTCTGCCAGTTCCGCATTTATCAGGAGTTCCTGGATCTGGGCACGGTCTGTTGCATCATGCACTGCTCCTGCACGCATGCCGTTTCCAAAGGAGAGTGTCACTTCATGCTCTTTCATGATCTCAAGGAGGTAGTCATACCGGCGGTAGAGAGGGTTTTCGGTCTCGTTATGGAGCATCCAGGCGGTCATGAATGCACCGCCACGGGAGACAAGGCCCCCATGCCTGCCCTGGTTCTGGAGCCGCTTCATCGTCTCCCAGTTGATCCCGGTATGGATCGCCATGAAGTTCGTGCCAAGCTTCGCCTGATCCTCTGTCGCCTTGAAGAGGTCGTCTTCATCCATGTGTACAACAGCGCCTTTCTTCCGTGCAGCCTCAATGAATGCCTGGTAGAGGGGAACAGATCCGACAGAGAGGGTGGTATTCTCTATGACTCTCTGCCGTATCTGCAGGAAATCTCCACCTGTTGAGAGCTCCATTAAGGTATCTGCACCGGCAAGTTCCGCCTGCCGTGCCTTCTCAACTTCCTCTTCAATATCCACAATATCTGAGGATGTTCCGATGGAGGCATTCACTTTTGTCCTGAGGCCCTCACCGATTCCGCAGATCTTCACATCCCTGTATGGGCTCATCGGAATGACAATATGCCCTCCGGCAATACTGCGCCTGATAAAATCTTCTGTGACTCCTTCAGATTGTGCAACACGTTTCATCTCTTCGGTAATGATGCCGCGCCTGGCATCTTCCAGTATTGTCATGCAGAGTACAATGATCAAATAGAAGATAAAGCCTTTTATTTCTCAAAAAAAGCTCAATTTTACTTTCTTTCTTGGCAATAAATATTGTTTACATTATCTTCTCAAAAGTTGTTCTGGTGCAGCCTGACATACCTTAAATAAAATTCAGAGCCAATATTTTTAATGCTGGTGAATAATTGCTCGTTAATTTTGGTGGTTTTATTCCAATCAGTACTGTCGACTGGCCCGGACGTGCCGTATGTACGGTATTCCTGCGCGGCTGCCCGGTCAGGTGCGACTACTGCCATAATGCAGACCTCCAGAATGGCAGCGATCTCCGTTTGGTGGATGAGATCCTTGCGATGATACAATCATCCTGTATAGCAGCATCCGGCGTCATATTCTCAGGCGGTGAACCGACACACCAGGGAGAAGCGCTCCGTGAACTGGCAAAGCGGTCAAGTGAGATGGGTATTCGTGTCGGCATCCATACCAATGGTGTCTACCCCGAAACGCTCAGGGATCTCATCAGTGATGGATCGCTTCACCGGGTTGCCCTTGATATCAAGGCGCGGTGGAACCGATACGACAATCTCCTCAGGGAGAACTATTGCAGGGCTGTGAAAGAAACCCTCATTACCTGCCAAACAGCATATCTTAAAGGTGAACTCCCTGAATTTCAGGTTGTTATCACGCTCTTTCGCGGCTATGAGGATGAGGTCAAATATATCTCACGAGATACAATGCATCTCCCTCTTGTGCTTCAGCAGGGGGTATTCGGTGAGATTACACCACTCTCATCAGCCGAACTAAGGGTGATTGCTGATGGGTTAGGACGATCGGTCATAATCAGGACACGGGAAGATGGAGAATTTTACTATGAAGGTACTCGGACTGGTCGGTCTCCCGGCGAGCGGTAAAGGTGAATGCTCACGTATAGCAGAGGAGCTGGGCATCCCGGTCGTTGTCATGGGCGATGTTATCCGGCAGTATGCAGAAGAGGAAGGAGTGGATGCAACTGATCTCCACCTCGGCACCATCGCACGCCGTCTCAGGGAAGAGCAGGGGATGGCGGCTATTGCAGAGCTGACCATACCCGTGATCGAGGCTCTTGATGCTCATGTTGTCCTGGTCGATGGTATCAGGGGAGATGCCGAGGTTGCATTCTATCGCCGTCATTTTCCCGATTTTCTCTTAATTGCCATTGAATGCCCGTTCTCCGAGCGGTTACGGCGCCTGAAAGAGCGAAGGCGATCAGATGATATGCAGAGTGAAGACGATCTCAGGCTGCGCGATGAGCGTGAGTGCGGCTTTGGCCTTGCTACAGCAATGCACCATGCAGATGTCCGTATAGAGAATACAACGTCCCTTGAAGCTTTTCAGACACGGGTACGCGATATATTGAAAGATTTGGGCGGTTTATAATGATTCAGGCTCTCTATTTCTCCTCATCATCGAAGGTATGGGATGATCCGGACTGGGTCTTTGGAATTGAGGAGATCGGCTATGACGGCTGGGAGATCTCAGCAGACGGCAACTACCGGCTTGATGAGAAGAGTAAAAAAGAGCGTTTGTCTGATGTCATAGCAAGTACCAGCCTGCAGGTGACTGTACATGCACCCTATGGCGATCTCAATCCTGCGTCCATAAATTATCCGATATGGCGTGAATCTGTCAGGCAGGTCTGCCTCTGTATCGAGCATGCAGCTGATCTGACAGACCGGGTGACGATCCATCCGGGGTATCTCTCACCCCTCTCAAAATATGACCCCGGGCGGGCATGGTCACTCCAGAAAGAGGCACTCACAGAAATCGGGAAAACCGCAGAGGATCATGGCATTCTTGCCTGCCTTGAAAATATGATCTCCATTAAGGAATTTCTCTGCCGGGATCCCGGGGAGCTCTTTGGTATGATTGAGGGAATTGAAGGTATCGGTACAACTATCGACATCGGCCATGCCAACACAACAGGCACAGTTGATGAGTTTCTCAGGCACCTCGGATCAGCTGATCACCTGCATCTCCATGACAACCATGGATCCTCAGATGAGCATCTTGCCCTCAGGAGAGGAACCGTTGACTGGAACCGTGTCTCGAAAGCCGTACTTGAATCATATTCGGGGATCGTTGTCGTTGAGGGCCGTAATCTCGTGGAAGCAGAGGAGAGCCTGCATGTTGTCAGGGGGTGGCACTGATCGCCGGAGAGACACTCCATGTCCATTTCCTCGGGACTGCCGGAGCTCTCCCCACCCCACAGAGGAATCCATCCTGCATCATGATCAGACGGGGCTCAGATACGATCCTCTTTGACTGTGGTGAGGGTGCACAGCAGCAGATGATGCGTGCGAGAACCGGTTTTACAGTCGATGCCATCTTTATCTCCCACTGGCATGCTGATCATTATCTCGGACTGTTTGGTCTTTTTGAAACGATGAGTTTTCATGGCAGAACCGATCCGATCCGGCTCTATGGCCCAAGGCGTCTCCATGAGGTCGTTGCTGTCATCAGGCAGCTGAACCAGACGATCAGCTTCCCAATTATTGCAGTTGAGCTTGAGGATGGGATGGAGGCTCTCTTTTCCGGCTACCGTGTCACCGCCTTTGCCACCCGGCATGGCTGTGAAAGTTATGGCTTTATTCTCAAGGAAGACGACAGGCCGGGGAGATTTAACAGGGAAGAGGCAATAGCGCTTGGTGTACGGCCAGGCCCGCTTTTTGGGCGTCTCCAGAGAGGTGAAACCGTCACTGTCTCTGTTGATGGGGAGGATCAGATCATTACTCCCGGCGAGGTGATGGGTGCACCACGGCCGGGAAGAACAGTTGTGTATACGGGAGATACCCGGCCTCTCAGGGTCTGGCCAAAGGCGGCTGAGAGTGCAGATCTCCTCATCCACGATGCCACATTTGATGATTTGGAAAAAGAGCGTGCAGATGAGGTTTTTCATGCAACCGCCGGGAGTGCGGGTCAGGCCGCCCGGGATCTCGGGGTGATGCGGCTTGCTCTTGTTCATATCAGTTCACGGTATACCCAGACAGCAAATCATATACAGGATGCAAAAAAACACTATCAGGGAGAGGTGCTGTCTCCTACTGACTGCACAATGATCGAGATACCATTTCAGGATTGAGTATACCCATGGAAGGAGAAGGATCAGATGAACCAGCTGATGACAGATGTCGCCCGCCGTTACCGCGACTTCCTGACAGGGCTGGTTGCCCTTCTCATCACCACACTGCTTGCATCAGTTGCAGGCATCTATCTTGGTTCAGTACATGACATCTTAATCCTCATACCTGGGCTGATGATCCTTGTCCCGGTTTCTATTAATATGCGGGGTGCAATTGCCGGGATACTCGCGTCCCGCCTCGCCTCGGCAATGCATCTTGGAGCATTTAATGTATCATACAACCGGGGAACTGTGCTTGGCGACAATCTCCAGGCCACGTTTATTCTCACAGTCGTAATCGGCGCAATTGTCGGCTGTATCGGCTTTCTAATCGGTGAGCTGGCAGGATTGAAGATCATCACCATCACCGAGATGGTACTCATATCAGTCATCTCAAGCTGTATAGCCGGCCTTCTTGTCACTGCAGTGACACTTCTCGTCTCTCTTGCAACATACCGCTATGGCCTGGATCTCGATATGGTTGGGGCACCGACTGTGACAACGGCCGGTGATGTCATTACCCTGCCGCTTCTGGTCGTCACAGCTGTTTTTGTCGTGAACCTGACCGGATTCTGGCAGACTCTCTTATTGGTGCTGACTCTCGTTCTGCTTGGAATAAGCATACTTGGCATAGTGAAAGGCACGATGCTTGTCCGCTCCATCATATCCGAGGGGGTTCCGCTGCTTGCACCGCTCTGTATACTCGGGACAATTGCGGGAGTTATCTATACAGACGGACTTGAAGATCTTGTTGCAACAGCAGCGCTCCTTATTATCATCCCGCCATTCATGAACGGGTGTGGAGCAATAGGCGGGATCATCTGCTCAAAACTGGCGACCGGCATGCACATGGGATCGATTGAGCCCACACTTGTCCCTGGCCGCGAGGTATTCTCCGGGTTCTCGGAAAATTACCTCTATGCCCTGGTGATCCTCCCACTGATGGCAGCAATTGCGCATGGAGCCGCAGTCTTCATGGGTCTTGACTCTCCTGGTCTTCTTATGATGGTTGCAGTGACCATGACTGCCGGCGTCATCGTGGTGACGGGCCTGAATCTTCTTGCATACCTGACAGCCAGTGTATCATTTGCCCTTGGCTATGACCCCGATAACTTTGGTATCCCGGTTGTCACAAGCTCTATCGATCTGGTTGGGGCAAGTGTGCTGATCCTGGTGATACACCTGCTCCTATAGAGATAAGTAATGAAAGAGCCAGTACTACTGTAAATATGTTCGACCCTGACCGTCAGCCTGTCAACTTCAAAGATGTCCTCATTGAGATGAAAGATGTCTCAGAGTTGATGGTCGATCTGGCATATTCTGCGATACTCTTTGAGAACAAGGAGATTTCGAGGGAAGTTATCAACCTGGAGGAGACGATGAACCAGCTCCTCTACCAGGCGCGGATCACCAGTATTCTCGGAGCACGAAGAATGGAGGAGGCCGAATCCATGAGTGGCCTGCTTCAGATTGCTGAAGGTGCAGAACGGATCTCAAATGCTGCTTCAGAGATTGCAAAAGTACTGCTGAAAGACATCCGGATCCAGGCCCGGATGCGGCAGGCTCTTCCCGAGGCAGAAGAGGTGACAATCCGCGTCGAGATCCAGCCTGATAGCGAACTTGATGAGAGCGTCATTGGCGAGGTGCGTCTCCAGAGTACAACAGGTATGCTGGTCATCGCGATCCGCCGCGGCCGGGTCTGGACGTATGGTCCGGATAAGCATACCCGCCTGAAAAAGGGTGATATCCTCATCGCCAAAGGGCCTGAAGATGGCATAGCGCCGCTTTCCAGGCAGGCTGGAGTTGATCTGCCATCTATTGATCCGGCAATCGGGGCCGCTGTCGATGATCTCGATCGTGCGGTGCTGCTGATTGTAGAGATGAAAAATATCAGTGAACTGGCAGTTGGACTTGCCTATACCGCGCTCCTCTTTGACAGCAGGGATATCGCAGAAGAGGTGGTCTGGCTGAATGAACGGATGGACTCGATGCGGCATCGCCTGGATCTATGGATCCTTGAAGCTGCAAAACGGGTGGAAGAGGTTGAGAGCCTCAGGGGGCTGTTGCATATGGGAGCATTTGCAGATGAGATCTGTAGTGCGGCCTTCTCTGTTGTCGATGTAATCAGGCGGGATATAGAAATCCCTCCCATATTCAGGAAGATCATCCGGGAGTCCGATGAGATCATCACCCATATCGAGGTGCAGCCTGCGTCCGCTCTTGCCGGGAAAACCCTCAAGGAAGCATCCCTTGGTTCTGTAACAGGAATGATCGTCCTTGCCATCAAGCGCGGTGATGCATGGATCTACCGCCCCCGGAAACATGTCAAATTATATGACGGGGACACAATCATTGCAAAAGGCCGGCGTGATGGTGAATGCAGGCTACTGGCACTCAGTGTGCCACAGGAAGAACAAATTCATGTGGAGTAATCAGGAATGGTAAATTCTAAGGAAACAGTCTATAAACTTGGCCCCGGATGTGAGGTTGAGGATGTACAGCAGGGAGCAATATATACAGGAAAGGTGCAGGGTTTTGCAAACTTTGGAACGTTTGTGATGCTGAATAACAATGTCAAAGGCCTTGTTCATAAGAGCAATGCACTGACACAGCACCGTGAACGTGGAGACATTCTCGTGCAGGTTGCGCAGGTGCGGCCAAACGGCAATATTGACCTGCATGAAGTGATCCTTGATGACTATGAGACAAAAATTGTAAACAGGGTTGTTCAGACCACACTTCTTATTGACCTTGGAGCAAAAATTGGCAGACGCGTCACGGTTGAAGGTGAGCTTGCCCAGGTAAAACAGACGAGTGGACCAACCATATTTACGATACTTGATGAATCCGGAACAGAGAATGCTGCAGCATTCATCGAAGCAGGTGTCCGGGCTTATCCTGAGGCAGATACAGGCGATATTGTACAGATATCCGGAGAGGTGATGAAGCGGAACAACCAGCTCCAGATAGAGGTTTCTGCACTTCACCTGCTCAAAGGGGATGACGCCGAGACTGTCCGGGGACGAATCGAAGCAGCACTTGATACAAGAACTGAGCCCCCGGAGATACCCTTCCTTGTTGAGAGTGATGTGCTGACAAAACTGAAGCCTGAGATGCGAAAGCTGGCAAAGATCATCAGGCGTGCTGTCTTTACACAGCAGCCGATCATCCTCCGCCACCATGCAGACGCAGATGGTATTTCTGCTGCAGTTGCTGTTGAAACTGCGGTTGTCGCACTTATCAGGGAACATGCATCTGAGGGCGATTTCGACTACTATCTCTTCAAACGATCGCCATCAAAAGCTCCGTTCTATGAGATTGAGGATATCACCCGGGATCTTGACTTCATGCTGAAAGACAGCATACGGTTTGGCCAGAAACTCCCCCTTATATTCCTGATGGATAATGGCTCGACTGAAGAGGATATGCCTGCATACAAAATTGCACAGGTCTATGATCTGGATGTTGTGGTTGCGGACCATCATCATCCAGATGAGATCATCGATCAGTTCCTCAAGGCACATGTGAATCCCTATCATGTTGGCGGCGACTTCGGCATCACCGCAGGCATGATCGGAACAGAACTCGCACGGATGATCAATCCCGCAGTTGAAGATCAGATCATCCATCTCCCGGCTATTGCCGGAGTCGCAGACAGGAGTGAATCACAGGAACTTCCACAGTACCTCTCCCTGGTCAAAGATACGTACCCGCTTGAGGAATGCAGAAAGATTGCCCTTGCCCTTGACTATGAACAGTTCTGGCTCAGGTTTAATGACGGCCGGGAGATCGTCAGGGATATTCTGAACCTGACAAATAACCCGGTGCGGCATGCGCGACTTGTCTCGCTCCTTGTGGAAGAAGCCGAGGCGGCAATTAATGAACAGGTGAAAACCCTTATGCCCCATGTGAAAGAACAGCGCCTGGCATCAGGAGCACATCTCTTTATCGCCGATGTCGAGATGTATGCACACCGGTTCACGTTTCCCCCACCTGGTAAAACATCTGGTGAGATACATGATCTCCTCTGCCAGAAATATCAGAATGAGCCGGTTGTCACCATCGGGCTCGGACCGGATTTTGCTGTTCTTCGCTCCCGCGGTGTCCTGATGAATATCCCGAAGATGGTGCGCGAGCTCAGGGAAGAGATATCCGGGGGCGGCGTGAATGGAGGCGGCCATCTCGTCGTCGGCAGCATCAAATTTGTTGAAGGGATGCGGCAGACGGTCATTGAAAAGCTGATCGAAAAGATTGGAGAAGCAGGGGTTGCACACTAATCTGCGATAGATGGTGCTTTAACCATAATTATTTTATATAAGTGTGGCACTAATATATCACCAGAGGTCAAGCATATGACTGTACCAGATTCTATCCGGAATAAGTATAATGAAACGCAGGATCGTATTTTAAAATATCTGCGTGGAGGTATACAAAAAGGGCGTCATTTCTTTAAATCAAAATATATCGCCCGGGATCTCGGCCTCTCTTCAAAGGAGGTCGGGACAAATCTCGCTATCCTCTCTGAGATCTGTGATGATCTTGAGATTAAGCGGTGGAGCTACTCCAACAGCACAACCTGGATGGTAACGTCGCGGGCCATATAAATTTAAATCTCAAACCATCCTTTTTATATTTATGACGACGATCATTACCGAGATACTCGGCACTATCGAGTTTGTTGCCCATATCGATGAGACAAAAGACTGTCTTATGTCACAGGATCCACCGGAATCGCACTGGTTCAATATCGATGTCCCAAAAGGCCATGGATTAAAAGAGGGCGACCGGATTAAAGTGACGATAGAGAGAGCCTGATTCTTCCTGCTTCAGACTTCTCCTCCTGTTCAGAGATACTCTGCCGGAACCTGGATTTCAATTCGGTAATTATCAATATTTCTGGCGTTTATAATGAAATACATATCTTTTCCTGATGCCACCACGACACTCCGCCGTGTTCCGGGACCCATGATCTCTCCCCCATCATAGAGTGTGCCTGTTTCTGCATCACAGAGAACATATTGGAAGAGTGCCTGACCAGGACGGATATCTGCCTGTACATCTATCTGTATCCGCCAGAATGGTGTATCCGGTATGGTAAATATGCTGGATACTCCCCCTCTTTTCTGTTCCAGCACCCCGATTGGAACCCAGGAGATCGTCCCAATCGTTTCATAATAGGCGGTTGTGTATGGTGCTCTTCCAAAGACCGGAATGGCCCCTGCCATCTCGTCTTCGCTCAGAATAAACGTTTTATCCCTGAATGAGGCTGATCCCGGAATGTATATGCGTGGATAGCCAAAGGGGTTCTCAACCAGCTGTATGGTGAAGATCGGTTGCCGCACTCCCTGCTCCTGTTCGGCAAACTCCCGGAGAAAGAGTGGGTGATACTGTGCATTGTCTGTATACTCTTCTTCCTGTATCTGTCCAATCCCCGGGATATCCAGGGAAGGATGCTGAAAAATAAGACTGACTATGAGAATGACGAAGAGGCCAAGTGCCAGGGTGATGAGATCCCCTTTCTGCATTGTTATGTAATTGTCTGGTGTGTTGTCTGCTATATGCTTTTGTGCGAAAAAATTTGTAGCTGACGCCGCTCATGGTGCTCCCCCCTTTATCTGATTAGCCAGAGGTGGGAATGTTGAATTATGTTGTCCGGGATAGAAAAGTTCTTTTAAATTGATGCTCCATCTGCTTGTTATGGAGATTCCTATGCTCAGGACATGGGTTATATTCTACCTCTTATCATTTGTTGTGCTTCTCTTTGCACTCTTTCTCACCATTCAGGGGATAATGTTATGGGTGAGCCTCTTTCTTGTTATAGTCTTAATTGCTGTAAATCTGTTCACCATCTATGGTGAAATCCTGAGAAGGAAAAGTAAGACTGAGAGATTAAAAGAGATAGCAAGGATCGATGATCCTGAATATAATCTTGACCAGAAGAAACTCTGGTGAGTACCGCTATACTTCGTTTTTCTTCAGAATCTTCTGCAGGGCGTTGTAATGGGAGAAGAGCCCCTCTACTTCGCGTCCGAGATATTCTGTCTTTCCCATCACATAATAGCCATTTTTATTCAGTGCAGCGTGTATCGTTCGTGCCAGATCATTTTTCTGCTGTTCGGTGAAGTAGATGGTGACATTCCGGCAGGTGACAATATCCACATACCGTGATGCAGGAACACCGCTCATCAGATCATGTTTTCGGAAGTGTATCATATCTTTGAGATGCTGCTTCACCTGATACTGGTCATCGGGAAGCTTTGTAAAATGCCTTCTGATTGTTGCAGCAGGCAGCTTCTCAACAACTTTTGCCTCATATATTCCATCTTTTGCTCGCTTGAGGATTTTTTCATCGATATCTGTTGCATATATTGTCGCTACCGCACCTCCTTTTTTTGTCGTGATCTCTGAGAGTATCATGGCGAGCGAATAGGGCTCCTCACCAGATGAACAGCCTGCAGACCAGATTCTGATCCTCCCGTTGCCTGAGAGTATTTCAGGGATTAATTCCTTTCGTAGAATCTCAAAGACTTCTTTATCCCTGAAGAACTCTGTGACATTGATGGTGAGTGCATTTCTCAGCAATTCCCACTCAGGAGGATTTTTATCGAGATATTGCATATATTCCTTATAATTTGCTGACTGCGTTGTCCGCATCCGTGAAAGAAGCCGCCGCTTGATGTATTCTTCTTTATAATTTGAACAGCGGATCTGCAGGGTCTTCTCAATAAGATCCTTGATTTGCTTGAGATCTTTATCCATAAGCACTATCCTTTACTTTTATGTCTGCCAATCTATAAATAACGTTCTCAGTTTGCGACAATCCTCTTGAGCAATTGTAGCCTCTGTTTCTGGATGCCAGTCCACTCTCATGATAAAAAAATAGCAATCTTTATCTTTTTTGCTCTTCTATGTTCTCATTATGAGATCTCATTGTTTTCTCATGATCGGAGTGTGTATTGCCTGTCTCCTTTCAGCAGGCTGTATGACAACCGGCATTGACGAGATCTCGTATGAAGAGCATGCATTTCACATTACAATTGATGAAAGCATGCTGCCTGAAGAAGTCATTGTGCAGATAATCATTTTTTCCATGCAGGGTTTCCACCAGGTGGAGGAGGACCTCATCATCCAGACGATGAGCATTCAGCCAGGAACCGATACACTGACTATTCCCCACACTCTCGAGGAAGGAACGTATAAATTTCATCTGTTTGTCTTCACTGAAGAGAAGCGGATTGCCGGAAGAATTTTTCGACTGACTCTGGAGGGAGAATAATACCAGGGTTTGGAATGTGGGGGAAGTATGCAGAGCGATTCCTTCTATGCTGATTGTATCATTAAAAATTGTGTTGTCTTCAATCCGTTTACCTGCGACTGGGAGCATGAGGATCTTGCTATCAGGGATGGGTATGTGCTTGGAGTAGGGGATGGCTATCGTGGAGAAGAGGTTATTGATCTTCATGGAGCACGTGTGGTTCCCGGCCTGATAGATGCCCATCTCCATATTGAAAGCTCCCTTCTGACGCCTGCAGAATATGGACGACTGGTGCTGTCTCATGGGACAACAACAGTGATAGCTGATCCCCATGAAATCGCCAATGTTGCCGGGATCACAGGGATCCGGGCGATGATGGATGATGCATCCAGAACACCACTTGATATCTTCTTTATGCTTCCCAGTTGTGTTCCAGCAACTCCAATGGACTGTGCAGGAGCCACCCTTACTGCAGGCGACCTTGCAGAACTAATTGACCATCCCTTGGTGCCAGGTCTTGGGGAGATGATGAATGTCCCCGGTGTACTTGGATCAGATCCGGATGTGCTGGCAAAACTCAGGCTCTCTACAATTGTAGATGGCCATGCACCCATGCTGACCGGACCTGCCCTTGATGCGTATATCCGGGCAGGTATTGGAAGCGATCATGAATGTATCACCCTTGACGAGGCTTCAGAGAAGCTGAGGAAAGGGATGTATATCTTCATGAGGGAGGGTGCTGCTGCAAAAAACCTCCGGGATCTTGCCCCTCTTGCCGACTGCCACACAGCATCCCGATCTGCTTTTGCAACAGATGACCGGCCTGCTGATATGCTTGCGTATAATGGATCAGTTGATGACTGTATCAGAATTGCAATGGAGAGCGGTATTCCCGAAGAGGTTGCCCTCAGGATGGCAACGTTAACCCCGGCTGAACGTCTCTCTCTTCATGATCGCGGCGCTCTGGCACCCGGACGTATAGCCGACTTTTGTGTTCTTGATGATTCAGAGAGCTTCCAGGTGAAACGGGTATTCAAGCGTGGCCGGGAGATGAAAAACCTCTCATACCAGCCTCCAGAGCCATTGAATATCAGATTCTCCTGCAGACTTCCCACAATAGCTGATCTTGCGATCCGGGGGGACGGCCCGGCACGGGTGATTGGACTTATTCCAGGCCAGATCGCAACGTGTGAGGAGATTCATGATGTTGTTGGATCTGATCTTCCCGATACGGATAGGGATATTCAGAAAGCGGTTGTCTGCGACAGATACCATGCATCAGGATTTGGTCTTGGGCTTGTCAGGGGCTTTGGCCTTTGGAATGGCGCTCTTGCAGCCAGTGTCTCTCATGATTCCCATAATATCGTTGCTGTTGGTGCCCGGGACGAAGATATCGTAGCTGCATTGGATCTGGTTGCATCACAGAATGGTGCAATGGCTGTTGTCTCAGAAGAGAAAACAACCATGCTTCCACTACCCTTTGGCGGTATCATGTCGGATAAGCCCTATCCTGAGGTTATCAGTATGCTTCAGAAGATAGATCAGCATGCCGGATCCCTTGGTGCAACAGACAACCCCTTCATGTACCTCTCGTTTCTTGCACTCACGGTTATTCCACAACTGCGCCTGACAGAACGTGGATTATTTGACAACACCAGTTTTACCAACACAGATCTCTTTCTCGACAGAGCACCGGTTTTGAAATAAGGCTTATATACCTGTAATGTTCATCTCTTCATCGGAAAGGAGGAGAAAGAATGGTACATATTGACGAGAAACTGAAAGAGTCGATTGCTGAAGTCCGGATTGTTCCGCTTGCAACAGCATCAAAGGATGGCATCCCGAATGTTGTTCCGATGGGAAGCGTCTGGGTTATGGATGAGAAGACGATCTGGATTGGGGATAATTTCATGCAGAAAACCCTCCAGAACGTCCTTGAAAATCCTCATGCAGCTCTCTATGTCTGGAGCCAGAGTGTTGGGGGCTGTGTGCAGCTGAAATGTGATGTCGTGGTCGAAACAAGCGGTGAGAATGTCGAGAAGATGAGAGCGATGATCCACGAGAAAAAACCCAATCTACCGGGGAAATCGCTTCTCATCCTTACAGTAAAAGAAAAATATGAGTGTGCCCCGGGCCCGAATGCCGGGAAGCTACTCGACTAACCTTATTTTTTCGAGGCCATCCTTGCCTGCAGCCCGAAGAAGACCGAGTAGCCGACTGCATGAGCCTGATCAAGGGTTGTGCTGTCAAATGAGACGAGATCATCGGAATAGATGGCATCAGGTGACGAGCGTCCGAGGATGTGGACTCCCCCTTTGAAGAGCTCCATGTCAACTGATCCATTCACACGCTTCTGTGTGGTATCAATGAAGGCATTCAGTGCATGGTATAGTGGCTCGTGAACGAGGCCCATGTATGCGAGTTCAGACCATTTATCATCAACACCGAGCTTGAAGGCAAGCTCCTGCCGCGTCAGGCAGAGCCTCTCGAGATCACGGTGGGCTGCCAGCAGGACCGTTGCAGCCGGGTGCTCATAGTTCTCCCGCGCCTTCAGGCCAAGAATCCGGTCTTCCACCATATCGTTTCTTCCAATGCCGTGTCTGCCTGATAATGTATTCAGCTTCCGGATCAGGGCTGCCCCGTCCATTTTCTCACCATTGAGTGCCACCGGCACTCCTTCCTGGAACTGAATTGAGATGGCCTCAGGGGTGTCGGGTGCGTCCCGTGGGGATACTGTCCAGTGATAGATCTCCTCTGGTGGGTGGTACGCAGGATCCTCGAGTTTTCCTCCTTCGATACTCCGGCTCCAGATGTTCTCGTCAATGCTCCAGGGCTTGTCTTTCTTTACCGGAACCGGGATATTGTGCTCTTCTGCGTATTCGATCTCCCATTCACGGGTGAGGTTCATATCCCGCATCGGTGCGATGATCTCATATCCATGCATCCTGAAGATAACGTCAAACCTGAGCTGATCGTTTCCTTTTCCGGTGCAGCCATGAGCAACAGCTGCTGCTCCTTCCTTCTTTGCAATAGCAACAGTCTCTTCTGCGATTAACGGGCGGGCGAGTGACGTTCCCATCGGATAGCTTTCATAGGATGCATTTGCCTTAATTGCCGGGAAGATGTAATGCTTCACAAATGTATCAGTGGCATCAATGGTATAGTGAGAGTCAGCTATCAGCTCACCCTTCTCAGTTGCCATCTTCACTTCTTCTTCGGGCTGGCCCACATCGACTGCTACAGTAACGACACGGTCAAATCCATACCGCTCTTTTAGAAGCGGAATACAGATGGAGGTGTCAAGCCCTCCAGAGAATGATAGCACAACGGTCTTGTCTGACATAGTTATTCACCGAATTAGCAGGTACTCTTTTTCTTTCAAAAGCAATGAGCCTTCTTCCCTGGTGTTCCGGGAATGGGTTGCCAGGAGGTACACAAAAGCTTTCCCTCCACCAGTACCATGATACAATACGAGATACTCCTGGTGAAAACGGTTATGAAACGTAGCTCTCTCCTCCTCCTGCTCCTTGTTGCCGCAGCAGTTCTCAGCTCAGGATGCCCGCTTTTGAAAACTCCGCTGGATGACATTCCACCGCATATCACCCAGGCAAACAATGCCCTCACAGGTCTCAATATCATTGAAGGGAAATCCAATACATTTGCCCTGGATGATGAGATCATGGCAATCGATTTGCTTTTTGTTGAGATGGAAGAGATTGAGGTTGCGGAAGATGATGAAGAGACCATTGCCCGATATGCCGCATACCGCACCTGGACAGAGTCCCTCAGAACGGCAAGCCGGATCATCAGCAATGATTATGATAGCTATCAGACTCATCTCAGGAGAGCCGAACAGCAGTATGATGCTTTCAACTATATCCTGTACAGGGATGAAATGAACAAGGCAGAGAAACTGCTCCAGCAGATGGAGGATGACGCACTCTCTGCTGCATACAGTCTTGATTCCATACCAGACTCTCTGTTCTCACAGAGAGAGGTGCACGAGCTGCATAGGACACGGGCATTACTTATGGATCTCCACCGGCAATGCACTATTCTGAGGCAGGAACACGCAAGGGCGATATGAGAAATCGCAATATACCCTCTCTCCAGGGACTGGTGGCGGCACACGACGTCTTCTCAACCGGCCACCCCCCATGTTCCGGCTCCAGGGTGTATACCCTGATCCATCTGTCCAATGGAGGTAAGCAACACAAAGCAATTTACCTTCAGCATCAAAATACTCTTGTATGCGCAAAGATGATCTGCTTATAATGGCTGCAGGACTTGCAGTCGTTTTGATCATCGCTCTCCTCATTCAGGAGCCGGGGCTCTCCATACCTGGTATAAGGGATACTGAGCCCTCCATACCTGCACCCGATGAACCATTTCCGGATACACCACCTCCTCCAGTCGAGCCGCCGTTTGCTCCTGATCTGCCTGACGTTCTCCAGCCGGATCCACCCGATGGCGTGACGATTGTGGTCAGGCAGCACACTGTTGTGGATCCTGACCCCCATCCGGACATCCCATCTTCCATACGGACACGGACTACAGATACTGCCGCCACATACCGGTGGTATTACAAAGGCTCGTATTATACGTGGACAATCCATATTCCAGCAGATCGGTACAACTACTTTGCAACTCTCCCCCGGGATAAACCGCATCCCGCCGACTATGTGATGTCAGATCGCGGACGCCCCGAACTCGAGCAGATTGTCTCAGATATGATCCGCCTGGCCAATGCCCAGAATCTGAATGAACGTGAGAGGCGGGATATGGTCATTGCATTTGTCCAGTCACTTCCACACAACCGTGGCGGGACAGTCAGAACCTATGATGCATATCCGAGATATCCGCTGCAGACTCTCTATGACGGAGGAGGAGACAGCCAGGATACTGCTATTCTTCTGACAGCACTGCTCCGGCTGCTTGGCATCCAGGCATCACTTCTTGAGACGCCCAAACATTATGCTGTTGTTCTCCCTCTTACTGAACAACAGAAAGATCAGAACCTGGTATACCTGTATAAACGCGGCGACTCGCAGATTCTCAAGGGAAATTATATTGATGACCAGAACAGGATACGGGATTTCTATCGTGGAGACAACTCGGTTACCAGGCATAGTTACCTCTATGTTGAATCGAATATCCCCGGTCACGCTCCCGGTACGCTGCCACCTCAATTCAGGGGTTTCTTCATTCGCACCCTTCGGGAGAAGTACTATATGCCTGAGGCTGTCATCGATGGCGCGGCAATCCATGAACCTCTTCGAAACCCGGATGCCGGCTTCACCTTCAATGCCCGCCTGATTCATATCGATCAGCGATATGCGTACTACCAGGTCTATTGCAGCATCTCAAGTACCGGCACCGGTACTGCCCGTGATGTCAAAGTCGATATAACCGCAAGGCCGGCAGACGATGATGGGTCATGGGTTTTTGAGGAGACGATTACTGCAATGCCGATTCCTGAGGGAGAGACCCGGATCGTGCAGGGAACTATCCAGGTGCCAAGAAACGAAGCTGCAATCATTGAATGCAGGCTTCGTGGATCAGGTATTGCTGAAAAAAAGAAAAAGAGTGAGATCTTCTTTACCTGAGATAGAACCCAAGTGGCTCTATTGTCGTCTCATTCCTTTTGAAGGCCTCAATTGCCCGTGCAGCAGCATCTGCAGCAGGTATGGTTGTGATATAGGGGATCTGATAATCGACAGCAATCCTCATGATCTGGTAGTGATCCTGGCGCGAGGTCTTGTCTGAAGGGGTATTGATAATCAGCTGGATCTCACCCCGGCGCATCATATCGATGACATTGGGGGATCCCTCCTGCACTTTCCGTACAAGGTTTACCCTGATACCCGCCTGGCTGAGGGAATGTACTGTTCCGGATGTCCCGTAGAGCTCAAGGCCAAGGCTTTCCAGTTTCCGTGCAATGGGGATGCTGACCTCTTTCTGCTCATTGCTTACCGAGATAAAGACACGGCCCTGCACTGGGAGTGTGTTATCAGCTGCAAGGCTTGCTTTAAAGAAGGCACGTCCAAAGTCAAAGTCTATCCCCATCACTTCTCCCGTGCTCTTCATCTCAGGGCCAAGGACTGCATCGACACCGGGGAGCTTGTTGAAGGGGAGGAGGACTTCCTTGACTGCAACATGATTGATCTCCCGCTCAGTATAGCCGGTATCGGCGATCGTTTCGCCAAGCATAACACGGCTTGCAATCTTTGCCAGGGGGATTCCGGTAGCTTTTGAGACAAAGGGAACTGTCCGGCTTGCACGGGGGTTTGCTTCCAGGACATAGACGATTCCATCCTGGATTGCATACTGGATGTTGATCATGCCGACAACGCCAAGCCCGAGCGTGAGTTTCCGGGTGTACTCCCTGACGGTCTCAATCGTTTCGGGCGCAAGAGACTGTGTCGGGATGACGCATGCGGAATCTCCTGAGTGCACTCCTGCCTCCTCGATATGCTCCATGATACCCCCGATCAGGACATCTGTTCCGTCACTGACAGCATCGACATCAAGCTCAACTGCATCCTGGAGGAATGAGTCTATTAATACCGGGTGTTTGTTGCTGACACGGACTGCCTCCTTGATATATGTTTTCAGCTCCATCTCGTCATGGACAAGCTCCATTGCCCGGCCGCCAAGGACATATGAAGGCCTGACCAGAACGGGATAGCCTATCCTCCCGGCGATTTCGAAGGCTTCCGTCTCGGAATATGCGGATCCATTCGCCGGGCTTGGAATCCTGAGTTCTTCCAGAAGCAGACTGAACCGGTCCCGGTCTTCTGCCACATCCATGGCATCGGGGCTTGTTCCCAGTATCCGGGTCTGAAGGCCAAGACGCTGGATCTCCTGCGAGATCGGGATTGTGAGATTGACCGAGTTCTGGCCTCCGAACTGGACCATGACACCGTAATAATCATCCTTTTTGAGGATGTTCATGATGTCCTCAAGCTGCATAGGCTCGAAGAAGAGCCTGTCGGAGGTGTCAAAGTCGGTTGAGACTGTCTCAGGATTGTTGTTGACGACATGCACCTCGACGTCGCCATCGCTGAGAGCCTGGATTGCATGCACGGTGCAGTAATCGAACTCGATACCCTGGCCGATCCTGATCGGCCCTGATCCGAGGATCAGGACTTTCTTTCTGCCTGTCTTTTGGATCTCACATCCTGTCTCCCAGGTGGAGTAGTAATAAGGTGTGGTGGCGGGGAATTCTGCCGCACAGGTATCAACCATCTTGTAGGTTGGCTCCCCGACGATCTCCTCTATAGCGGGAACTGGTTTTTGGCTGAGCTCTGCAAGCTCAGTATTGGCAAACCCAAACCGCTTTGCATACCAAAACTCTTCATCGCCTGATGCCGGGGAGATGCTCTTTTCGATCTCAACAATATGGCGGATCTTCTCCAGGAAGAACGGTTCGATCTCTGTGCAGGCATGTATCTCCTCTATCGTCATCCCGATGCGGAATGCGGAGAAGAGTGCGGGAAAACGCTCGTCTGTTGGCCTTGCAAGGATCATCCGGATCTCGTCCTTATCTGTATGATTGAAGAGATCGGTGTCGATTGACCGGAGTGCTTTTTTAAAAGCCTCCTCCAGGTTTCTGCCAATCGCCATCACTTCACCGGTGCTTTTCATCGCAGTGGTCAGCGATCGGTCTGCTGTTTTGAACTTGTCAAATGGCCAGCGCGGTACCTTGACCACAACATAGTCGATTGCTGGCTCAAATGATGCAGGTGTGCAACCGGTGACGGTATTGGTGATCTCATCAAGCCTGAGGCCGATTGCAATCTTTGCGCTTACCCGTGCAATCGGGTAGCCGGTTGCTTTTGAGGCAAGGGCAGATGATCGTGAGACCCGTGGGTTCACCTCGATGACCCGGTAGTCGCCATCTTTGAAGGCAAACTGGATGTTGCATCCTCCCTGTACTCCGAGTGCACGGATGATTTTGATTGACGCAGTCCTCATCATCTGGTACTGGTCGTCGCGGAGTGTCTGGATTGGGGCAACAACAACACTCTCGCCGGTATGTACACCCATTGGATCGACATTCTCCATCCCGCAGATGATGATGCAGGTATCGGCAGCATCGCGCATCACCTCGAATTCGATCTCATTCCATCCCTTGACACTCTCTTCCACGAGAACCTGCCGGATTCTCGAGCGGGACAGCCCCATCTCAACGATCCTGTAAAGCTCTTCTTCTGTTGTCGCCACTCCGCCGCCTGAGCCGCCGAGGGTATAGGCAGGCCGGATGATTGCCGGAAGCCCGACTTCCTTCAGGGCATCCCCAACCTGATCGAGCCGGTTGAGGATCATTGATTTTGGTACAGGCTCGCCAATCCGGTTCATCAGGTCGCGGAACAGTTCCCTGTCCTCACCCATGTAGATTGCCTCAAGGGGTGTACCAAGGATCTCAACACCTTCCAGTGCTCCGATCTCGGCAAGTTCTGCGGTAAGGTTCAGGCCGGTCTGTCCCCCAAGGCCGCTCAGTATGCCGTCAGGCCGTTCTTTTTTGATGATTTCCGCAATGATGTCGGCCTTGAGAGGCTCGACATAGACAACATCCGCGGTCTCGGGATCTGTCTGGATGGTTGCGGGATTGGAGTTGACAAGGACAACCGAGAGCCCTTCTTCCCTGAGCGCCTTGCAGGCCTGTGTTCCTGAGAAGTCAAATTCTGCCGCCTGCCCGATCTGGATTGGACCGGATCCGATCAGCAAAACCTTTTGAATGTCTGGCAATTTAGGCATCCGGAATGCTCCTGTAGATCTTGTCGAAGATTTTTTGTTCTGTATCCTGCGGGCCGCCATAGGCCTCCGGATGGAACTGAACTGAGTAGATGTTCAGGTACGTATCAGAAAACCCTTCAAGGCTGTTGTCATTGACATTGACATAGCTGATCTCGCACCCTTCAGGAAGCGTCTCACCATCCACCACATATCCGTGGTTCTGGGTGGTGATGTGAATCGATCCATCCAGAGCCCGCACCGGCTGATTCGAGCCCCGGTGACCAAATTTCATCTTCCTGGTTTCTGCTCCAAGCGCCCGTGCCAGGATCTGGTTGCCCATGCAGATGCCAAAGATCGGGATCTCGCCAATATATGATTTGACTGTCTGGATGGGAGTTGCTGCCCGTGCCGGATCTCCTGGTCCATTGCTGATAAAGAGTGCTTCTGGACGACAGGCGTCAATCTCTTCCTTTGTGGCAGTTGCAGGATAGATGTAGATGTCAGCATCTCTCTTTCTGAGGCTGACGATGATGTTCTTCTTGACTCCGAGATCAAGCACCGCAATCCTCTTTCCCTTCCCCCTGACCCGGTAGGGATCAGTGCAGGTAACTGACCTGATAAGATCCTGGTCAGATAACTGTGGTGCTTTTTTTGCCAAGTCCACTGCCAGTTCTCCGTTGTCGTCACCGACAATGAGCGCTGATCGGAGTGTCCCGTGGATACGGGTGTTAATTGTCAGCATTCGTGTATCGACACCTGATATGCCGGAAAGCCCCTGGTCCTCAAAAAAAGTGACCAGTGATGGCGCATGTTTCGGAGATCTGCAAATCTCTTGAACAACACAACCCCGGGCATGGATATGAGGGTTTTGAAAATTATCAAAATCAACACCATAGTTGCCGATGAGAGGATAGGTAAACATCAGGATCTGACCGGCATAACTCGGATCGGTCAGCGCCTCCATATATCCTGTCATCTGCGTGGTAAAGACCAGTTCGCCGGTGCCTGTGCCCTCGACACCAAAACCCTCTCCGACAAAATAATTTCCGTCTTCAAGCCCCAAAACCGCCTTCATGAATGACCATATTCATTCTGTTCGTATCTCATATTAACAATAGGGGCAGGTACCATCTACACGTGATGCAAAAACAGCATTTTTGTGCTGCTCTCGTACCGTGTATGATGAACCGGGGCAATTCCGGACAGGATTATCTGGTTTTTCTATGCGCGATCAAAAAAAAGGATTTAGCGGGAGAGGATCGCCATAATGATCTTGCCATATGCAGGCCGCGTGATGACCACGCCTATCATAACGCCGATGATGGTAATGATCGCAAAGCCCCTGAGTGAGGAGAGATCCATTACCGCAAGCGGGAGCATGGCAATAATCATTGTTATGGCAGCAACGATGATGATGCCGAGTGCCCGTGAGAGGCGCTTTAAATAGACATTCGGGGACGGCACCTTGCCTTCATGCAACACCTCGTCGGTGATCACAACCAGCTGATCAATACTTGTTCCAAGTACCGCAATCAGGCCTGCGATTGCTGCCAGGTCGAGCTGGGTGAAATACCGTGCAATACCAAGGAGGATCAGGATCTCTGAGGTGTTGATCAGGAGCATCGGAATGACGATGCTTGGTTCACGGTACCGGTAATAGACAACCAGTCCCACTGTGAAGAGTGCGAATATACCGGCGATGATACTCATCATCTTGAAATGCTCGCCCAGTGCCGCAGATACCGATCCTGATCCGGCAATGGTCACATCAACCGGGAGTGCGCCGGCACGGAGGTGTATCTCAAGCACCCTTGCCCGCTCCATACCATACTCACCCATGCCTGTCGATGCAACAAGATTTCGTGACTCTTCGACCTTTAAGCGTGACGCAAGGTCTGGTGAGAGTGGTGCGCTGTAGACGACCTCGCCGTCCAGGTACATGATGAGTTCATGATCCTGTGGACGATCTGTTGCACCTGACTCTATTGCAGCCTGCCGGAATGCACGTGCGCCCTCAGGGCTGATAGTGAATGGGACACCCCAGGAGCCGCTGCCAGGGGGCTGCTGAGTCGGGAGCCCGACTGAAGATATGGCATCTCCAAACAGGACATGCTCTGTCTCATCGCCCTCGGTCTGGATCCGGATCTCAAATCGTCCCTGCTGGCCGACGATATCCTGTGCAGTTGCCATGTCAACGCCAGCCAGTTCGACACGGATATATCGTGAGGCGCCGCCGAAGGTGGTAAGGGTATTGACGGTTGCATCCCGGGTTCCAAGCCTGTTGATCTTCTCTTCAAGGATGCGTTTGACGGTCTCTGCAGTCTCCTCAGATACTCCGATCTCATAGCGGGTGATGGTCGCTCCATATCGGGCAAAGATCGGTTCCAGGTCTTCCTGGGCAACAGCTTTTCGTATCTCGAGTATATCTGCCTCAACCAGGTTGACTTCTGTGTCGAGTTCCTTCTGGAGGCCACTGACAAGCTCTTCTATTGGCTGGTCCGTCTCAAATGTGACCAGTTGCGCTTTATATTCAAGCTGTATCCATGATCCGCCTTCAAGATCAAGGCCGAGGCCGATGTTGCCCTGGATTCCCTTGTCAAAGGCCGGGGGAAGGAAGTAAATCGATGCAATTGCAAAGATTATAGCCGCGATCATCAGGATGATCCGCCAGTCTCTCAGAAGTGAAACCTGCTCTTCCCGGTGTACCGGTGTGCGTCCACTTTTCTTCATCGTGATACACCTCGTGCTGCTTTTCCGCTTTGTACATACCACTTCAGGAGTCCGGCATTAAACATCCAGGTGTTTATCAGATCGATGATTAACCCGATCACAAGGACTGTTGCGATCTGGAAGATGATCTCGATCTGGCCTATCCAGGCTACAACAAGGAGAGCAATGACTGCGGAAAGCGTGGTTGTTGTCATGATAAATCCGGTGCGGAATGCATTTCTCAGTTTATCCTCAAGCTTTCCCTGCCGCTTGAGTATACGTGTGGTGAGCAGGATATCGCTGTCCACAGAGTACCCGATGAGCATCAGAAGCGCTGCTGTTGTTCCAAGTGTTAAGGGAATATTCAGCAGATCCATTATCGCTGCTGTGATCAGGATATCGGTAAATGCAGCGAAGACGACCGCAATCGACGGGACAATTGTCCTGAACGCGATGAAGACGATGATGGACATGCCAATGAAGGAGAAGAGCAGGGCGAGCAGTGCCTGCTGCTGCAGTGTCTGGCCGAATGTCTCACCTATCTGATCTACTTTTGCGTCCGGATAGCGGGCATTGATATCCCTCGTAAGTGCACGGAACTGGTCATCATCCATTGGACCAAACCTGATGTATGTGCCGCGGTTCAGTCCCTCTCCAACACTGATCAGCGGGTACTCCGCGAAATAGCTTTCAATCTCTGCTACTGTATCATCAGTCGTGGTCGTAACCGCAGTACCTCCGGCAAAATCGATCCCAAGGTTCACCGGGACGCCGAACATCATATAATTCAGGCCAACGATGGCAAGAGCGACGAGAGCGATGATGAGCGGCACTGTCATCATCTGTTTTGGAGGATATTTATTTACTAAGTCGTACAGGTCAAACCCCATAGTATCTATAGTATGTGTTATCTGATTGCTTAAAAGAATGGTTATAACCAAATCTTTTCAAATCCGGATGTTGCGATTTGCCCGGGTTTTTTACCGGGTACGCCGGGAAAAAATTTGTTCTTCTCTTGAGAGCTGATACATGCTGTAATGACTTTTTTCCCTCTGCCGGCAGCAGGAATGGTTGTCCGGGGTCTCTATCGGGTAAAGGATGGATTCATTATTACCTGGTGCAACCATTCTATTGATGATTCCCCCGGCCTTTGCAGATATCATCATCCAGTTCAGGGGCTTCTTCCATGATATTGCAGAAAGAGGCGGATCTGAATATGGGATCATCAGTGCCCATCCCCAGGTGATCCGGCCCGGTGATCATGTTGTTATTGTCGGCGGCGGCGATGGCAGGACTGTTTTATCTGCAGCAGATCTGATCAGAGAGGAGGGGTCTGTGACTGTCTATGAGGCTGGAGATCGATCTGTTCAACAGATCCGCTCTCTGGTTGCAGCAACAGGCATCACTGATGTCTGCACTATTCATCACACCCTGGTTGGCCCGCATATTGATGTATATGGTGGGGATTATTCAGAAGCCTCATTCCTTGCACCAGAGGACCTCCCACCCTGTGATGTTCTTGAGCTTGATTGTGAGGGGGCAGAGGTTGCCATCCTTACATCGCTTCAGATCCAGCCACGGGCAATCATTGTTGAGATTCATCCAAGGTGCTTCAGAGAGGATCCACAATGGGTACTGGACCGGCTTGCAGAGCTTGGCTATACGATTGTGTACCGGAGCGGCCACGAAGGCATTGAGCTGACAGAGGATGAGGCTCATCTTCTGCTCATGCGATCCCGTATCAGGCGCACCTACCTCAAAAACGGGGCGCGATCGCCTGTTGTTGTTGCAGCCCTTCGAAACGCCAGCGACAAAGGGAATGGTCTATACCATGATCAGGTTTGAGAATGCGTGATTCTGGGTTCTGAGTTGTCAGAAAAGTGAGTGAGATACGTCCCGGCCGGGACTTGAACCCGGGTCAAAAGCTCCGGAGGCTTCTAGGATATCCGCTACCCTACCGAGACAGAATCCGAATGCACGGCACCTGCCGCCCTTTCGTCTAGATACATCTGTCTAAAAACAGATAAGGATATCGTCATCACCTGAACTGCTGCCAGATTTTGCATGCTCCTTCATGAGATACCATGCATGGGCCAACAGGTGTTCTCGGGGTGCATGCAGTCCCAAAGAGGGGGCAGTCTGTTGGATCAGCAAGTCCACGGAGGAGCTGGTCACAGATGCAGGGGGAACGTTTCTCGATGTGCGGTATGGTGATACCGTACTTTTTCTCTGCATCATATGCCTCAAACTGTCGTTTCAATGCCATGCCAGAGCCCGGGATGACCGGGAAACCCCGCCATTCGATATCGCAGGGTTCAAACACCTCATACATCAGTGCCTGGGCTTTTGTGTTGCCTTCACGGGTGACAGCGCGAGGGTAGGCGTTCTCTACTTCGGCCCTGCCGTCGTTTATCTGCTGGATGAGCATAAAGAGGCCAAGCAGCAGGTCTTCGGCTTCAAATCCGGCAACGACCTGCGGGACAGGGAAGTGCTCGTACTCATGGTAGCCCATGACAGTGCAGACATGCCCCGGGAGGATGAAGCCGTTTAAGTTTGCTTCTCCCTGGTCAAGGAGCCATTGCATGGCAGGTGGGACAACCCGGTGACAGGAGAGGATACTGAAGTTGTCTGGCGGCTCCTGGAGGAGTGTCGCTGCGACTGTCGGGACAGTTGTCTCGAACCCGACTGAGATGAAGACGACATCCCTGTCGGTTGTCTTTGCGATCTCAACTGCCTTATGTATCCCCTGTACTATACGGATATCTCCATCTGCAGACTCAAGGGATCCCTCTGATCCCGGCACCCTGAGGAGGTCGCCGTAGGTGGTGACGATTTTTCCCGATTCTGCCAGACTGATTGCAGTATCGATTTCGCCTGCTGGTGTGATGCAGACCGGGCAGCCCGGGCCCATGACAACTTTGAGTTTGTCTGGCAGGACACTTCGTATCCCATGTTTTGCAATTGCTGCTTCGTGTGTTCCGCAGACGTGCATGATCCGGAGATCAGATCTGACCTGTTCCCTGATCCCGGCAATAATATCTCTTCCAACCGCCATTCGACTTAACGCTCCGTAACTGATCTCTCCTGCAGAGAGGAAAAGGTGATATGTTTCTGTTTGGTGGCGAGAGGGATATGGCTGTTCATCCGGATCCCATCCGGGAGGGTTCCGCCGGACTTTCGTCTGATTCCGGATTTCAGATTATGTAAGTCTCCGGGATCTGTTCCCTGAAGAACCGGCATATCCGTTTCTTTTCTGATTCGGAGGGGGCTCGGATGCCTGGTTCTGCACCGGGGCGGTGAAGGGAGTTGAGGTGGAGGATATCCGGGCGTATTGAGACTGCTGCCTCTCTTAAAAGCAAGAGTTCGGATTCATGGGTGTTCAGGCCAGGTATGAGGAATATCTCAAGCCATATTGCCTTCGTATATTCGTTTCTGAGGTTTATGAGCCCGTCTATCATCATGCCTGTCTCTATGCCGGGAGGGGGGCGGTTTATTGCATTGAATACACTGCTGCTCACGGCGTCAAGAGAGGGGAGGATGAGATCCGCACTTCTGATCTCTGATCTGATTTGTGGATCATGGAGTGTTGTGCTGTTTGTCAGGACAGCTGTTTTGTACCTTGGATGACTGGAGTGGATGAAATCCAGGATATCGCGGATCTCGGAATGAAGGGTGGGCTCCCCCGTTCCGCCGAGGGTGATATAATCAAGCTCTGGTTCTGTTCTGAGGAAGAGGTCAAGCTCATCGAAGATTTCATCTGTTGGCGCATATTCTGCTCTCCTGAGGGTGAGGTGGTGGGTTTTTCCACATTCACAGTAGATGCAGTCCAGCGAGCAGGTGCTGCCCGGCACGAGATCTATTCCAAGTCATATGCCAAGGCGGCGTGACCTGACCGGGCCGAAGAGGTGGAGGTAGTGCATTGGTGTTATCTGCTGTATTTGTTTTTGGAAGAGATACGTGTATGGAAGCGTGCTCTGTATGGGAAACGGTATGGAAAGGTGTATGGATAGATGTATGGAAAACTGGAGGGAAAATGTATGAAATAGAGGCCTGAAGGGGGGGGCGAACCTGGAATGGACGAGAAAATGCGTCTGATAGAGAGAGGTGGATTGGAAGAAATGGTATTTAGAGAGGAAGGGTGCTGGCAGCGAATAGTCTGATCCTGTATATTTATGGTCTGGCTCTTCTCAACTTGATTGTATGTTTGCCGTATCCACCTATTGTCTCCACCGGGAACCGCTGCCGGTTGCTCTTGAGATGCTCGCAGAGATTACCAGTTCTGTTGAGCTGATGGATGACGGCCTCCACTATGTCAGCTCACCTGATATTCTCTTGAATTTTGATTTTGAGTACTCGATTCATGCCCCGTCCAGGGGTGTTAATATCGCCTCGCTTCTTGAGCCGATTCGGAAGGCGAGTGTGCAGGTTGCGGCTGATTGTTTTGCAGTTGCAGCAGAGGTGAATGCACCGGTTATTATCCATCCGGGGTATTTTGCCTGGGTTGAGGAGCGCACGCTTGCAAAGCGGCAGATGTTGCGATCACTTGCTGAGATCAGGAGTGCTGCTGAAGAACTGGGTGTCCGGTTTTCTGTTGAGAATATGGGGAACTGGGATTATTTCTTCCTCCGCACACCTGATGAACTGCCGCTGATTGACGGAACCGGCTTTACGCTTGATATCGGCCATGCACACCTGAATGCCTGCCTGCCTGAGTTCCTGGAGCACCCCTTTGATCATATCCATATCCACGATAATGACGGGCTGAAGGACTCTCATGGGCCGGTTGGAACAGGGACAATAGATTTTCATGATGTCCGCTCTGCAATTGAGCGTGAACATGTCATCCCGGTGATCGAGGTGGAGACACTCGATGGAGTACAGGAGAGCATCAGGGCGCTTGGGTGGTAAGGGCCAGGAGGGATGCAGGGGTACAGGGCTACGTGGGTTTTGGGTAGCAAAGCCGGTATCGCATGGTGGGGCTGTGTGCTGGTATGTGTTTTAGAATGCGTTTTGGAATGCGTTTTGGATTGACCTACACATCATGTATGCCAGATTTATGGCAGAATGCCTCAATATCTGTGAACCATTCCAAAAGGTATTAAAACAGCTCTCTCGTATAATGTAATGCAACTTTTCATGAGAATGAGGGTTGTTGCCGGTTTAAAGGGCTCATATCCCTGAAATGGCGGCATAGAATATAGTAATGTTGTAATCTGCCTCGGTGGCATAGCGGTATCGCGCTTCCTTGGTAAGGAAGAGGTCGCGGGTTCGATTCCCGCCCGAGGCTTAAGGAACTAAAGTTATAATTCCCTGCTAAAATCGAAGCCCATTTTGCCTTTATTTCTTTTCTTACATATAATTAAAATCTCGCTATTCTGCCCGATTCTGAAATACGGCTTTCCCAGGCAAGATCAGAAAAGGAGGTATATTTCCACTGGAGCCACCGTTAATCATCATCACAGAGGCGATTAAAGAGCCTCCACTATCAAAGGCATATCTGAGTATGGGAAGAAGGGAGATCATCAACGAGAGAGACGGTAGGGCTGTGCCTTTTACCCCCGCTCTATATGGTGCTTGACAAAAAAGAGAGTTATTTGTCTTCGGTGCGATACAAAGCCATCACGCCTTTTATCAAGACGCCCGATCTCTCCAACAGCTTCTCCTGCTCGGTGATGATCGCCTTAAGCTCCTGGATCGTTTTGTCAAGGCCTCGCAGTTCATCCATTGGAATTTGAACGAATGGCATCGCGATCACTCAATCAAAACTATCTGGATCTTTACTCGATTGTGATCACCGCAGTGCTGACAAGCATACCCAGAATCCCAGAAGAGCGCCCCGGCCCTCATCATCAAAATGCCATCGTTGCCACAATAGGATAGGCGTTCGTGTAGGGATAGGAGAAGGCTGATCGTCTCTGGGATCGGTTTCTTGCACCGTGAACACGGGATCGCAGGCTCTTTTATACTCGCTATTCGTTTACCTTCAACCTCGATCCGAAGGCGACCACTCTTAACCCAGCTGATGATCTCATTCTGTGTGCGTTTTACCTTCTCGATCGCTCCCAATCGGGCCCGCTCGTTGTCCTCAATGCGCCTCTCTGCCTGGAGACGATCCCGCGCCTCGTTCGCAAGAACGATCTTGAGCTGTTCTGCTGTGTGTCCTGGGAACCGAAGGCGATTCTCCAATTCCTCAATACGGGCCTCTGCTGTTGATACCGCTTCGCTCATGTCACCACTTCCGGATAATGCCATTTTTACGATCGATCTGGATCTGATCGTTGACGGCTGTCTCTGTGTTGCCGCCGCCCTTCTCGCTCTGGAGTAACCCGATCCTTCGCTTGAAGTTCTTATCCGCCGCTTCAAGTTCTTCTTTAATCAACCTTACTTGTTTTAGGAATTCTGATCTTGTCATCGCCATTTTTATTCTCCTGAAAAAATAATTGGTAAGAGGTAGTTACCATGTCTGGGGCTCCGCTGCTGCATCATCGCCCGTCAGTCCTCCAACTGTGGTACCCATTTTTCTGATATGATCTCTGGATCTGTGTCGTCCGGGTGAAACGGGTTTGTGCGAGTTATGATCTTCGTAACTGCCCTTTGCCGCTTCTCCTCCTCCTCAATCCGTGAAGACCTGACACCCAGCGCCGATCCTGCGTTATGCTTGCCAAGAACCATAATCAGAGCCTCCGAATTTCTGGGAGAAGGTGAGCAACCTTCCGGTATTCTCGTTCGATATTGATCCGATCGTCCGGGCCCTCTGGATGCTCCAGAAGCCAGCGCTCGCTATACCGCTTCTGCTCCTGTGGTGTCGCATCCATGAATCTGATCCCCGATGGGAGGATCTCTTCTCCCACAGCCCGGATCACCTGATCGACCTCCTCGGATAGCTGCTCCGGTGATATGCGCTCGTTCCTGTGTTTTGTGTGCAATTCTGCAAGTTCAAGCCGCCTTTTTGCCTCGTTTAATGTCGTCATTTCTTCGCCTCCTCTAATGCTGTGATCCGCTTCAGTATCTCGTCATACTCGCAGTCCTTCAGAATGCTACCATACACCTGGATACCTTGAATCAGGAGTCTTGTTTTCGCATCCCGCATCTTCTCGGTATCCGGTGAACGAAAACGGCCCGATACCGCTTTCTGTCGAAGTTCTGAGATAACCGCGCTGGATATTTCCAGAAGGTCATCTCTGGAGAGTTTTCTTTGAGAATCCCCCGATATCCGCGCTTCGTTCAATTCCTTATTTACCATTTATGCCCCCCAATCATATTATTCTCTGATAATATCTCTAGTGCGCATACAGTATTTATAAGTATGCTATCGATCTCGGATTTGCTCCCGTCTTTCGCTCCTGTGTTCATAAATCGCGATCCTCCGGATCTAGTCTGATCTTGTTTGGGCCGGGTGTGAACTCCTCAGGCTCGCAAAATACGAGCTCTAGACCATCCTCGCCCCGTTCGATTCGTTGAATTCGCTTGTAAAGTGTGTCTGTGTTCATGCTTTTTCCTCCATGTCTGCCTGTGTTCCTCTCTCGATACTTTCGGGCCGCTGGCACTTTTGCCGCCCCCTCCATAGATGGGAGTGTTCCGGATCTGTCTCTGAGATCCGATCCATAACATACTGGATCGAATAGATCCCCGGCTCAAGTCCAGCCCGCCTCCTGATCTCTTCTGGCAGGCGGATCTTGTAGGTCATGACCTCCCCCCTGCTGAATCCGGGGCGGGCATCCAGATAGGCCCCAGGCTACTAAAGACCTCGAAGAAGCGATCGGTATTCGCTCCCAGATAGAAAACTCCTGAAGGGAAGGGGGCCGCGTCCTTGTGACCTGAAAACTTTAAGCGTCCTCTGATGGAGCACCAGGGCCACTTAGAAAGACGATTGAACCATCGTGTATCTGTTCTGGCAGCTATCAGGATGATCACTTCTGAGACGTTCCCGGCTTCGTACTCATCAAGAGCCTTCATGATCCACTTATCAACCTCCCGCCCATAGGGAGGATTCACATAAGCCCGGCCGTTCCATCTCTGAAGAAGACCGTTATCCTCTTTCGTGAAATGTTGCCCGGCCGGGATGCTGGGAGGAGAGGGAGAGCACGGATCAAGGTCGATCCTCTCCCATACCTGGAGCACTGCATCTATGATCGCGTCCGGGGTGTACCATTCCTCACTCCTTGAAGAGAGCAAGGGAGAACCGGCTGCTGTGATGCTGTTCATTTCCTTTCTCCCTCCCTGCGATCCCGCGTTGAAAAAACGATTTTGCCGCCCCCGTATCCGCATTTGGGACAAAGAAGGGGCCGCCTCCATCTCCCAGATACGCTCCAGCTGTGGCTGCATCGGCCACAATAGAACTGAAAAACCTTCATGATCTTACCCCCTTAAGCGTGACCTGTCGATCGGCTTCTCCACTGGCAGGAAGAGAGACCGGGGCCGTTTTTCTGTTTCCTCCCAAAACTGAGATCATCGCCTTAGCCGGTACGGTGAACCAATCTTGAAACCCTTTTAGTTTGAAGACAAGGGCCTTTCCACTCTTCGATAACCTCATAAAACCGGCTTTCTGGGGCGATTCGGTCATTTCTTCATCTATCCGATAGACCAGAGCCGCCCCTTTCCGATCAATCACTTGAGCGAGATCCTCCCTCCGGATAACGAAGAAATGATCCGGCTCATCAGAGAGGTAAACACAGGCGGCCCGATGACAAAGGCGGGCATATCCGACCTTTTTAAAGTCCGTCATGCCTTCACCCCGCCCCGTTTATAGGTCTCATAATCGACTATGGAGACTCTGATCGCCCGGCCTCTTGCCCTCTCTGCTTTGATCAGTCCCAGCCGCTCAAGTTCTGCGAGCCCCCGGCCGAAGCTGTCCGGGCCGATACCCAGGCACTCTTTAGCCCGCTTGTATGTGAGCGGGAGATCCTGGCCTCTTCGTTCAACCCCGGCCCGATGCCATATGAGAAGTGCCATCTTTGTGGCAGAGTGGGCGGCCCGGTTTTCGCTGATCACTCGAAGCCATTTCAGAGGCACGAAGCCACAGTATAGATCAGTCATGACCGCCCTCCCTCTCCCTCTAAATACCTAAGTACTCCAAAGAAAGAAAGTAAGGGCGGGGTAGGGATCGCTGCGGGTTTAAAACCGGCAAGATGGCTGGTTATAACTCGCAGAATAGCGGGTTTAAACCTGCAAGATAGCGGGTTTCTCCGACTCTCTCTAAGACCTATAAACCCGCGCCCCTGCGTGTTTACCTGACTTCTCATAATGCCCCGGTCTCCTGCTCGATCTCATCCAGAAGCCTCTGGATCATCTGCCAGGTATCCCGGCCGCGCTTGTCACAATACCGCCCCGGATAGGTGATCACTTCTGCATCAGTGCGAACAAAGCCAGCGCCCCCTAGCGCTTGCCGGGAAGCCTCTTCCATGAGACTCTGGCAGGTCTTGACCGTCTCCTCCAGATCCTCGATCGAAGACTCGACCAGAAAGGCATCATGTACCGGGCATAGAACCTCAATACCTGCATCCTCAAGCATGATCGCAGCTATTCGTAGAATATCGGCCCCGGTCGCCTGCATCGGCCAATTCCGAAGGGTCGATACCTGATCGCCCCCTGAGATGAGTTTAAACTGCCAGCCGTAGGAAGTGCTGATCTTTTTCTCAAGAAGAGAGGTTCCCTGGAGTCGGTCTTGCCATTCCCAGAACCGTTTAAACGTCCGTTTATGGTGCTGAATCAACTCCTTGCCATAAGGAAGAGGTTTTCCCAGCTGTTTTGAAAGGCTCTGCTCCTTCATGCCATATTGAACGGCTAGGGCGCATACTTTGAACTGATCCCGGATCTGTCCGTGCGTCTGTTTGGTCGCTCCTTCCGGGGCCGCCCCTGCCATTTGTGCGAAGCTGAGATACGGATCTCCCGACTCGTAAGCCCGGATCATATTCGGATCATTACTGAGATAGGCGGCTAGTGCGAACTCCTGCTGACTGTAATCCACATACGCAAGCGCCCGGCCCTTTTCCGGCTTGATGAGTCCTCGCAGCCATACAGCCGGGCCGAAGATAAACTTTGAAGTAGAAGGAGCGTTCCTGCCTGTCTTCGCTCTGAAGGGACTAAGAAGCGTCCGGTTCCTTCCATCTGATCCGACTGCCAGAGAGTTAAGCCGAAGTTGCCCCAGGATGTACCGAAGATCCCGCAAGGGCTGAAGACCGGGGTACGTCTTCGTCATATCCTTGAGAGTGTCATCAGTGAGAGAGAGCCGCCCGGTCTCTGTCCGGGGCCAATCCATACCTCTCTCTTGAAGATACTTCTCGAAGAGATCAAGTTTGAACGTCCGGCCCCCATAGACTCCATAAGACTGATCAACCTCTTCGATCAGTCGCTCCTGTAAGCGCTCCCAATGCCTCTCTAATCGGCGGAGTGTCTCAAGGTCTATCGGTATGCCCCGGTATTCCATAGAAGCCACAGCAGCCATGAAACGCCCGCGCAGAAGCGTTCTGGGGCCATCTAACCGGCTTTCCATATTCCGGTATAGGTAAACTGTGGCCTCTACATCACTCTGACAGTAGTCAAGAATCGCCTGCTGCTCCTCCTCCGAGTAGGGCGGCCCCTCCATGATCCGCGCTCGCATATCGGCCTTGTGGGATGCTGATCCGGTCTCTACCTGCCAGTACTCGCAAGCATCAAGAAGGCCATTCCGTACTCCGGGAAGACCGTTCGTTAAGACTCTGTGTTCTGTGAAAAGATCACAAATATTATAAGGAACGTCCCAGCCCAAAGCGAGATGACACCCTACTTCAGCGCTCGCATAGTAGGCAATATACAGGTTTTCAGGGCTCAAAAACGGAGGAGGGGCATTATCACACTCACGCAACCATAACCGGCTTATTTCCTCCGTTATCACGTTCTGAGCGACCATACAGAGAGGTACGGGCCTTTCTCCATCGGGGGCGTAAAACTCAAAATCTACGGCCCAAAGTTCATTAAAGCCCTTCATTAGAAGCCCCTCTTATAGTCCCTGTATAGGAATTTAAACACAGGTTCTAATTCCCTGTGTTTTATGCGCGCTTCCGTAGTCATCAGGCACGCCCCCGAAGACGATTTAAGACGGGGTGATCATCAGTATCAATGATCCGATCCTTGAAGGCAAGCTCCAGCGCTTTGATCATCGTTTCAGGCTGATCGGGCCAGTCCGGCTCTACCAGGTTACCATCTGGCAGCCATAACTCATAAGAACTTAAAGACCGGCTGGCAGAGATCCTTATCCACTGAGTTTTAGCTAGCTCGTAATGCTCCATCCGGCTCTGATGCCAGGTGTTATGCTTCCCCTCTGCATCCGGGAGCCCCACATCTGAAAGGCTGAGAGTATTTGATCCGTAGGTCATCAGCATGTAGATCCTCACAGGCCGGGCTAGTCCCTGCTGGAGTAGTTCTGGCTGATACCGGGGCATGATAAGAAAGGGCTCGCTGTCGTCATCCTTGAAGAGAAAACAGTCAAAAACCCACTCATCACCGGGGCGTACTCTGAACCACTGCGAAGCGTCCGGCCTCCGTATCGGAATATGGGTTAATTGCTTCTTGATTGCGATCCCGGTCTCCCAGGAAGGCGGCAAGCGGCAAGCATCCAGATCCATATCAGAAGCCCCCCGAAGGTATGCCAGATCCTCCGCATTTCGCTAAGGCTGCAATCATCCGATCGAGATCATCCTCGATCTTAGTTAAAATACGGCAACAATTATATATATTAGACTCTAATAATAGGTTAGACGTTTCCGCGTCTCCTGAGTCTGCCAGATTAACCCCCCGGCAGGCCCCCTCATTCTGTTCTATCATCGCTTTCCTCCTCATTCAAGATCTCAAGTTCTCCTCTCTCTACCATCATCCGTGCTGCGACTTTGTGCAAGCGGGGCAGGTGATCGAATACATCCTGCTGAATTTGGAATATTTCAGCTGCCATTCTTGACCTCACTCGCAAAAATGACAAGGCGCCCG
Source organism: Methanocalculus natronophilus (assembly GCF_038751955.1). Classification (NCBI taxonomy): domain Archaea; kingdom Methanobacteriati; phylum Methanobacteriota; class Methanomicrobia; order Methanomicrobiales; family Methanocalculaceae; genus Methanocalculus; species Methanocalculus natronophilus. Next base: position 167,896 of record NZ_JBCEXH010000003.1, read on the forward strand.
CCCTCTGTCTCCAGAGAAACAGTTTCAGCATCCTCTAGATGATTATCTCTAAGCCAATCAGGCGGGATCGAGATCATCCGACTCCCTCCCACTTTGATAAGCCTTTTAGTTTCTGTCTGCATTTTCTCCTTCCTGAGGCATTCCGCCTCTGATCACACTATAAGACGGCTGTATTTAATATTAAACCCATATAAGGTATATTTAGTAATTTAATACCCTATATAGCGCATAGATCAGAGAATTAAATACTTATATCAGTAAAACCAATATATTCTCATGATACCTGATATAACGAAAGGAGAGAAAAAGGCGGGACAATCCGGCCGGGGCGCTAACCCAAAATCAGAAACATTAGGATTTTTAACGAAGAATAAAAGGGATTTTCTCAAAATGGGAGAGGAGGAGCGGGCCGGAATCGATCCGGGCATGCGGAGCCGGTATAAGTCGGATATCTTGAAGAAAGTACCCCTAGTCCTTGAAGACCTGCTGCTCGTCCTCAATTTCTTCGACTCTGAAGACCTGAAGAGCCGAATAGATCCCGATCATCTGGCCTCTATTGTTTGGTTAGTTACGGCAAAGCTTGGGAGAGAAGTAAGCACCTTTGGACAACTCGATACCGTCCTGATGAATGCTCTTGAGGCGGGCATGAATGATCGAGCCTGGGAGACAAGAAAGTATTACCAGGTCGAAGCCACCACAGGAACCGGGACGCCCCGATCTAGGCCATCAGTGGACGATAGAGAAAGAATGAGAGAGACGATGAATTCCCTTCTAAGCGGGGCCCGCTCCCGGTGGATAGAAAAGAAGGAATGAAAAAAGAGTTTTAACCCCTTTTCTCTTCTTCCTGAATCCGCTCTGCAAGTTCAATCGTCCGGGAGGGGCTCGCAGTCAGCCAGCGCTCGATAACCTTTTCTGCATCCGCTACGGACTTGATCGCCTCCTGTGTCAGCTTAGCCCCGCATCGATTACAAAACCAGCTCCCCGGAGGCATGACCGTATGGCAGCCGGGACAGGTCACAGGCTCCGGGGCCCCGCTCTCTTTCTTACCTTCAAGCTCGATCCCGGCTTGCCGTGCGAACTCCTGATCAATATCCTCATCTATCAAGTGAGAATAACACTCGATCATATTGGTGCTTTGGTTGCCCCAGAAAGCCTTTTTACAGAGCGTCTCCTGCATCCCGCCCCGTAATACATGCGTTATCCTGCTGTGTCGGAAGCTGTGAAGAGTGACCTTCTTTGTGATCCCGGCCTCTTGAACGAATCCCTTGATCGCCTTCCTAACGCCCATATATTGAACCGGCTTCCCTTCTGGAGTGATGAATACCCAATCGTCCGGGCCGGGGTTGCCGCCTGGGTAGGAGGCCTGCCAATTGGCTAGGTACGCCACATAACTGATAATAGGCACGGTGCGAAGCTTGCCAGTCTTGCCGTCCGTGCGTATCTTTGCCCCCCAGGGCAGGAAGGTTATATCCTTCCACTTGAGAGAAGCGACTTCGGAGATCCTGAAGCCGCCTTCATACAATACCCCGATCAGCGCCTTGTATTTGGCCGTCCGTGCTGCTGAAATGATGGCTGTGATCTCTTCGGCTGTGAGAATATCGCCGTCTGCCTTGGTTTTTGTCGAATATCCGATCGTTCCCATCTCTTTGACCGTAGCAATCGGTATCTCAACAGTTCCCTCTTCAGCCAGCCAGGTAAAGAACCGCTTGATAAATTTTGAAAAATCGGCTACGGTGTTCTGTGTGTATGGTTTGCCGTCCGCCTTCTTGGCAGCCTTTGCAAGCCTGAGAGCGCCAAAGAGATCCGCCTTCTTGGTCTCTCGATAGGGGGCGCTGAAGAACTTTCGCACAGTCACTAAGATAGAAACTGATTTGAAATATCTGGACGGTGACAGCCTCGTAGATCGTTCATCTACAAAGGCCCTGATCAGGTGTGCGTCATCCTCGGAGATCCGCCCCTCACGAATACCCCTCTCTAGAGACCTATCAGCAAGTTTGTAATAGTTCTCTGTTGTGTGGTGGAACCTATCATTCTCCATACTATTATATCGCTCCCTCTTATCTTAATACTTTCGTAGGGAATTATAACTTTAGGTTTAAGTTCCCGCCCGAGGCTTAATTTGCCCATCGTTTCTTTTTTTGTCGTCATAAATTCGTTAGATTGTATTCTGATTGTTTTAATAAGCTCATCGATGAATCGGGAAGCATTTTGGACTTCTTTTGAAAGAAGCTCGTAGGTTTCTGGATCTAATGATAGATGCATCCGCTGGCGAATACGCTCAGGGCGTGTCCATTTTGTCTTTTTAACACCATTAATCAATTATTTCTCACTGGATACACATACGTGCATATCAGGAAGCGCGATAAGGAAAAATATGAAACTCGCCTACGCAAAACCTCACCCCGTCTCCCCCTCATCCCGACCCCTGAAAACCTCCTTTGCCGCCGCCATTCCATTGAGGGCAGCAGGGAATCCTGCATACACCGCCATCTGAATGATGACCTCACGTATCTCGTCCCTCGTGCAGCCAACAGCAAGTGCCATATCAATATGGGTCCTGAGTTGTACCGGGGCTGTACCGAGAGCCGTAAGAGCGGCAACAGTCGCAAGCTGGCGTGTTCGGAGATCGAGTCCGGGGCGGGAGAGCACATCACCATACGCAAACGCAACCGTCATCCTGGTGAGATCAGGTGACATATCATCCAGTTGATGAAGCATCGCCTGCACCGATTCGCCACCCATCTTCTCGAGTTGGGCGAGCCCTTTGTTGTATCGTTCCTCTGACATCAGGATGATGAATACCACTTGTGGACAGAAAAAAATTCGGATCTTCTGATACCTTCTTATGGCAGCATTTCCGATCAATGATGGAATGAATATCCCAGACAGCCTATATGCATTCGACAATGCCCAGAGCTATTGATTTTCTATGGTATTCAGATTGTAGTCACCGGATTTGGTACTACCGCAGAATGATCTGAGGTACTGGTCATCATTGTTTGTACAAGCACAGGGGCGTTTACCAAATTATTTACTATTATGAGATCAGATGAACGATCTGATCATGTCGGATAGAGAGGTGTATGCATATCTCATCACGGGCCTGGTTCTGCTCCTCATCGGTCTCCTCGCCCCAATACTCTACTCCTTTATCCCTGAGCACCTTCAGGAGCCGATCAACTTTATCGCTTTCTTCTTAGCTCTCTTTATTGTTGTTTTTGTCGCAATCGGGCCAAGAGGGGGCTGACATCTGACTCATCCTTTCGGCTGATGGAAGGTCCGGTATGGATCGGTGTAGCTATCTCGTCGAGGCCAAATAATCTTATCCCCGGACACCAGCAATAGCCGAAGGTGTCATACTTGAAAAGCTTTCCCCTGAAAGAAATTCTTTCACCTTCATCCATGTATCTTCAATAATTGATACGATCGGTTCCAGAACACTCATCGGTTTATCAACAATCTGCCTCTCTAAATGTAAGCTGTTTCCCCCCTCGACAACCTGCCTACCCCCGTGATCTAATTGAACGATCACTTCAGATCCATCATCTGCGTAGACAGTATCGCCTGCCATTAATCTCTCCCCAACGGTTGCACTCATAACCCGGTTCTGTCTCTGAATATACCCTTTTCCTCGAACGTAGGTTATTCTCCCAACTTCAACATCATCTCCATCTGGTAGAAGAATTCTATCAAGAACTTTCGGGCGGACATCGGTCGCTTCAGGGGTCGGTTTTGGTAATAGGGAGCTGCCTCCCCGTTCAAACACTATCGCCGTACCTCCGGTACCACCACTAAACATTGTCTCACCTCTATCAGCCAATGAAACAGTGGCAAAAGATCCCGGACCAAGAATCAGAACATTATATTCCAAAATGCTATCACCAGTTTTGGCGGGTTGGGCGCTCATGCCCCGTGTTATAGAAACTGAGTATCCTCCACTCGAATCATCCGGGGCATGTGTGATCGACACTACTCGTCCAAGTACCGATTCATCAGTCCAGACCTGTAATGTCGTATGAGATCCGGTCTGGGCTGACACGGGCAGAGCGCAGGTACAAACAAGAGCAGTGATTAAGACCAACATGCAAATCTTCGTAAAAATGTTCATAAAAAAGAGAAAGGCGGTAAACTAATAAATAATTAACTCAATTGCCACTTATTTTCTGAGTATCCTGTTAACTCTACAATGGCACATTAGCTCACCATAATCCTATCCCCGCCCCTGAAATCCCCTATGAATCCGAGTCAAGCGATGCGATTGGTTGAATGAGCGTTCCTTTCTTCACAGAGTGGTTAAACCTCCTCTCAATGCCACCCTCTCGAAAAGGCTATCCGCTTCAAAATCCTACAATAGATCTGAGCCCGGAGCTAACATTATATGTTGACACACACAATCCTGGCTCCAATGCCTTTCTCAGGTTAAAACCCGTTTTTTCCTCTTCATTTTACATTTACGCGAATTAATCCTGTTTTTTTCGTTCATCACGATTGTTCTGGCAACACTCAGTGCATCCTGTATTTTCGGTGGAATAAGATACTTGATGATCCGTACAATATCGTGCAAAGTGAGCTTCTTTCTCACCGAAAGAGCCTGCATCAGTTCCTGCGTGATCCAGAGCATTGCCAGAAGAACCAGTGCCATGTGATGGTGCCACGCATTCCAGTTTCTCACCTGATAGTTATTCATCCCGGCGAGTTGGTTCACATCCTGGAACGAACGCTCGATCCAGAACCGTTGACTCTGCATGCTTGCAAGATGTGACAATGCGGTGTTATAGTTTTGAATAATTATCGAAAGCTTTTTTTTTTATTCGTATTTGCGAATCTGTGTCTATATTATGTCTCATTATCTATAAAATATAATGATTGTATATGTTCCAATCCAAGCCCTTCTCTCGCTTCAGATTCAGAAATCAATAGCCCTTTTTCCTTTTCAAGCCGGTATTTCTGGAGGCAGATATAATCTTCTTCAGTAAGGATCGAATCTTGATCGATCATATCTGATTTGATATTTTGACCTCCTTGACAATTCTCAATCTCTTTTTCCGTACCCTCCATCTCCTCTATCTCCTCTCCTCTCATCTTCTCTTTCTCTCTCACATCTCTCGCCAATAATCACCCAAGAAACTCCTCGATCATCACTGCAATCTTCACCGGCTCGCAGAAGATCATGCCGTGCGCCTGCCCTTTCAGTATATGCAGGGTGGCATCAGGGAGGGCTGCTGCGATGAGTTCTGCATTATCGGGGGGAATGACAATATCACGGTCGCCTGCCAGAACCAGTGCCGGAGACCGGACTGCATGGAGCTCAGGGTAGACTCCGTCCCACAGGAGCATGGCATCATACTGCTCCTTCACCGCCTGGGGGTTGGCAACCTCCCCGTAGTCCACAAACCAGGTGCTGGGATCGGGGTGCTCACACCGGTACTCTTCGGTGAGAAGGAGCCTGCCTGCACGATCAACGTACGCCTCAGGGGTATCGAATTCCTGTGCCATCTCCTCCAGGACCCATTCTTCAGCTGGAACCCTCAATGCCCCGCCGCAATCTGCATTCAGGAGGACAAACCGGTTGAGCGTATCTGGAAAGAGAACTGCATATTCAAGTGCGATCATGCCGCCCATAGAGTACCCGACGATATGGACAGGCTGCTCATCAACACCAGCAAGCTGCGTGATCACCTGGTGCAGATCCCGGGCAGCTTGCGGAATCGAGAACTCAACTGCGGGATTCCTCTCGCCGGAAACCCCCCGGTGGTTATAGAGAATAATCGTGTATTTTTTAGCAAGATACGTTATCAGGCGGGATGGCCACTCGTCAAGCGTCATCCCATATCCAGACACAAAAACGATTACCGGCCCATCCCCGCAAATTGCATACCGGAGAGGGACAGCATCTTCAGTCATAGCAACAGGCATATACCAACCAGTCGATACAAGAGCTGATAGCAGTTATCTTAAACGGGAGCAGATCCCAACAAAAATTTGCATACGTATCGCTTTCATCTCTCAACTTATCTTCCCCGCTTCAACTCCTCAATCTCCCGCCTCAGCTGTTTTATCTCATTTCTGTCTGATCCAATCTCAAGGAAGCCCATGCCAACAAAGATCGCCATGACAGACATGAGACCAAGTCCGATGTGAATCATATTCATAATCGAAACAATATCATCGCTCAGCCTGTTCAGGTTTTCAGCAAGGGAATGCATATCATCTGCAGTGGCTACCAGATCAGATCCGGTTGTATGAAGCGAGACCCCGACTTTATATAACAACTCTCCACCCTCAATAAGCGGATCCCCTCCTTTGACAAGTGGGATCAGATTGATAAGCCTGCCTGCATCCCGCATATACCCGCCTGTCTTTTCAAGCGGCTGACCAATACTCTCTATCGATTCTCCGGTTGATCGGATCGAACTCTCATGCCGCTCAATTATGGCACTGGAATCCTGTAAGACATGCCTGGCATCAACAGCAGATCCAAGAGTATAGCTATATCCCGTTCCGATGATGCCGATGACACCGATAATGATGAGCATTGTCCCGAGTAACTCAAGTTTCTGCATGAATCAGCCTCGCATGATGATCAGTTCAGAAGTAAGATTTCTCTTCTTTTATTAATAGAATAAGGTTTTGCATCTCACGTCAGGATATTCATGAACAACCAAACCAGCCTTTTCAAAAGCTCATACAAAGTCGATAATGTATGAAAACCCGCACGCGGATCCCGCTGTCACCTTCATCAGGTAGAACCGCATACAGACAGTTCATGAGTACACGAGCAACCCCGGATCTCTTTGAGATAGCAGATAGTGCCATGGAGCGCTATGGCTTCTCTCCAGTCTTCTCTGATGATGTCATCAGGCATGTGGAGGCGATTCAAAATGAGATCTCAATCGGCACAACTGACCAGGCAACAGATCTCCGGCATCTCCTCTGGTGCTCGATAGACAACCACGATTCAAAAGATCTTGACCAGATCCAGTATTGTGAAGAGACAGGTAACGGTGAGATCCGGGTGCTGGTTGCTATCGCCGATGTCGATTATTATGTGAAGAAAGGCTCCCCGGCAGATCGCCACGCTGCACACCAGGGCTCTTCCATCTATACGGGTGTCGTCACCTATCCGATGCTCCCGGACAGGCTCTCTGCAAATATCTCATCCCTGCTTCCAAAACAAGACAAACCTGCGATCACCATCGAATATTTTGTTCTCCCGGATGGAACGACACGCCATGGAGCGATATGTATGGCCCTTGTCGAGAACAAGGCACAACTCGTCTATGAAACTATTGGGGACTGGCTCTTTGGAAAGAGAGACGTTCCCGAAGGTGTACAATCTATACGGGGTCTCAGTACACAGCTGCTTCTCCAGAACAAGGCAGCAGAAAAGCTCAACGAGCACCGTTCCAGGCAGGGAGTGTTAGACCTGGAAACCATTGAGGCAACTCCGGTAGTACAAGACGGGAAGGTGGCCGGGCTCATCATCCAGGAAGACAACCCTGCACGATCCATCATTGAGGAGTTCATGATTGCAGCGAACAGAACCCTGGTGGATTTTCTTGAAACAAAAAAATCTCCGACAATTCAGCGGATTGTCAGGACACCAAAGAACTGGGAGGGTATCGTCGCAGAAGCAAAGGAACGGAAGATGAAGCTGCCACATAAACCAGATGCCCGTGCACTCGCCCGTTTCCTCCTTGCCCAAAAGAAACGGGATCCTGACACCTTCCCGGACCTCTCCCTGACCATTGTGAAACTCATTGGCCCGGGCGAGTATATCGCACTTGCACCAGGTGAGGACTCACCCGGCCATTTTGCACTTGCAGTCACCGATTACACGCACGGTACCGCTCCAAACAGGCGGTATGTCGATCTCATCATCCAGCGGCTGGTCAAGGCAGCAATCAGATCAGATCCACACCCCTACACCCCTGATGAGCTGCACGAGCTTGCAGACCACCTCTCAGCCTCGGAAAAAGCAGGCAAAAAAGTCGAGCGGTTTATGAGGAAGTCGGCAGCAGCACTATTGCTTCAGGATAAAATCGGATCAGTATTTTCAGGTATCATCACCGGTGCGTCTGAGAAAGGAACCTATGCACGAGTCATTGATCCTCCGGTTGAGGGCCGTATTGTAGAGAATGAACAGGGGTGCCGGATAGGCCGGAAAGTCCGTGTCCGCCTGCTGAAAACAGATCCCTGGAAAGGCTTTATTGATTTTGCAAAAGTCCAGGAGTAAAATATGATAGTAGAGGAGTTTACAAGCTGCGTTCAGCCTGGCGGGTAAAAAACCCGATCCCATCCTCTGTCTGATACACATTGGAAAACTCTCTCTTCGTGCTCGGAGTCTCAATTGTTAGTCTTGGAACCGTGACCAGAAATGTGTGGCGCGGGAACCAGTACGTATCATCACCATAATCAAAAGATGCAGACTCAACTTCAAGGACGGCCTGGTTCAGATCAGCGCTCAGAATCGTACTCTCTTCAAAATTCATGGCTCTTTGTACCTTGTTCCTGAGATCATGGTTGCCAAGGAGCATGACAAGTAACTGGACACCGGGATCAACATTGTAATCCACGGTAACTGTGGCTGTTGTCTCTTCAAGAATGATATCGACACTGTCAAACGTAATATAGCTGAACCTGGTGCCAGGCTCTTCAGCAGCGACAGGCATACAGCAGGCTGCAAGAAGGAGTAGTATTGCAACACTTATGCCCGTTTTCATGGAATACTATTATTCCTATATAATTATAGTGTTTCTGGTTGAAACACATATTCTAACTGGAAAAAGAAAAAATACGGTGAAGGGAATTGTCTACTCCTTCATCTCAAATTGTCCTGACTTTGTCAGAACAATTTCAATGCTTGAGACATTTGTTCTTCCCGAATCTGTCTCAATCTCCTCTGTTGTTGTGGATATCTCTTTTTTCCCAACTCCTTCAAGGAAGCGGTTCAGGGAGATCTCGGCTGTATCGACTGCACGTGAAATGGCTTTGCCGCGTGCCTTGATTGCCACCAGATCTGCGCCATTGTTGAACTGTGTCACTACTGCCAGTACATAATTCATGACCGGCTTGTTGCCAACGAATACTGTGTTGTCATTTTGCATATGATCCCTCAGATGTATCCTTTTGTCTTGAGTAATTCTGCATTGAGCACAGAAGAGCCCGCAGCTCCCCTGATGGTGTTATGTCCCATTGCTGTATACCGGATGCCTTCTCTGATCCGGCCAACCGAGACGGTCATCCCATTGCCCAGGTTTCGATCAAGCCGTGTCTGGGGCCTGTCCGGCTGCTCAAATATATGGAGCAGATTCTCCGGCTGAGTCGGAAGACCCGTAAACGGCGGTTTCCAGTTCAAAAATGCTGATTGTACCTCTTCAACACTCCTGTTTGTATCAAGCCAGACTGACATCATGTGCCCGTCAATAACCGGTACCCGGTTGCAGCTTGCGCTGATTGACAGGTCTGCAGCCTCAATCTCAGCTCCATTAAATGTACCCAGGATCTTCTGTGGCTCTGTCTCCATCTTCTCTTCTTCAGACCCGATATAGGGGACAATGTTGTCAAAGATGGTCATTCCAGGAATACCATCAAACCCGGCACCGGAGATCGCCTGAAGCGTTGCCACCCTGACACCGGATATGCCAAGAGGCACAACCGGTACAAGTGAACTGGTGAGAACGATTGTTGAACAGTTCGGGTTGGTGACGATACACCCATCCCGTCCGCGGTCATGCTGGACGTCAATGAGCCCGGCATGATCGGGATTTACCTCAGCAATTAACAATGGCACATCAGGATCCATCCGGTGGGATGATGCATTACTGCATACAGTGACACCAGCCTCAGCGATGGCAACCTCGAGATCCTTTGCAATCTCTGCTGGAAGAGCAGAGAAGACGATATCAAGGTCCTTCACAGCTTCAACAGTCGTCGGACTGACAACAGTATCAGCAATACTGGCTGGAAATGGAGCATCAAGCCTCCAGTTGACCACGTTTCCATATGGCTTTCCGGCACTCCGCTCAGATGCGGTGAGTGTCTGAAGATGGAACCATGGATGGCTGGCAAGAAGCTGGACAAAACGCTGACCTACGGCACCTGTAGCACCAAGTACTCCTACATTGATCATGAGCAGAAGATCTAAGGGTATTAATATATTTAAGGGTTAAGTTTTTTTCCGGTAAAACCAACCCTGAAAAGTGGAGTCCCTACTCCATATGGATTGCTTCGGCAGGGCACTCATCGACACAGTTTTCACAGTCAACACAGAGATCGTCCTCAACAACTGCCAGATCATCATTCATGGTGATTGCAGCAGACGGACAGATATCAACACAGGCTTCACAACCAGTGCATTTTTCTTTATCAACAATAGCAACCAAAATTGGTACCTCCATAAGTATTTATAAAAAATTATGGGAAATAAGTTTCGATTTTACTGTCAGTCAGCGAGCCCGAGCACGTCTTTCATGGTATACATCCCGGCAGGCTGCTCTGACACCCATTTCGCGGCCCGTAGTGCGCCCCGTGCAAAAACCGAGCGATCATATGCGCGATGTGAAAGTTCAATTGTCTCGAAATTTCCGGAAAAAAGCACTTTGTGGTCTCCGACAATATCGCCTCCACGAATGACATGCACGCCGATCTCACTCCCGCGCTCGGTCATGCCGACACGGCCATACTGTTTCTCCCGTGCACCCATCTCTTCTTCGAGGATCTCAAGAATGGTCCGGGCAGTGCCGCTTGGCGCATCTTTTTTGTACCGGTGGTGTGCCTCGATCACTTCACAGTCATAGTCATTGAGAAGCGTTGCGGCATTCCTGATTAGCTGCCAGAAAATGTTTACGCCGACACTGAAGTTTGTTGTCTTGACGATTGGAACAACCCCTTCGGTGGCTTTTCGAATCCGCATCTCCTCCTCATCATTAAAGCCGGTTGTTCCAACAACAAGCGCAGTTTTGTTTCTGGCTGCAATCTCGATATTGGTAACTGATGCAGATGCAATCGTGAAGTCTATCAGGCAATCCGGTTTTACAGTTTTGAGAAATGAATCAAGATCCGCTGCTTCCACAACAGGCTTTCCAAAGAGCTCTCCTGATCGCAGATCGATTCCGCCTGCATATGCAAGATCCGGATCATTATTGATCATATCTCCAATAATTGTACCCATACGGCCAAATGCGCCACATACTGCTACATTAATCATAACGACCAAGCACCTCTGCAAGTTGATGTGTCTTCTCTTCACCAAGCTCGGTAAGCGGCAGCCTGAGTGGTCCTGCTGCCCGTCCGCGCAGCTCAACCCCCTTCTTGACAGGGATTGGATTTGTGTCGATGAACATTGCCTGGAAGAGTGGGGAGAGTTCATAATGCAGGTGCTGCGCCCTGGCAAATGAACCGGATCGGCAGGCGGCATAGAGATCGCACATCCGTTTTGCCTCAAGATTTGCTGCAACAGAGATGACACCCATCCCGCCAAGTGCGAGAATTGGCAGTGTCATGTTATCATCCCCGGAGAGGACCGAAAACGGTATCTCCCTCTCAATTTCGCGTGTACCCTCGATAATCTGAGATATCTGCCCGATATCCCCGCTTGCTTCCTTGACACCGACAATGCCCGGATGCTCTGCCAGTTCGATGATGAGATCAGCAGTGAGGTTCTGTCCTGTCCGGGAGGGGACATTGTAGATAATGATTGGAAGGCCCGTCTCTGCGAGAAGTGTGTAGTGCTTGATAAGCCCGGCACGATTGGGTTTGTTGTAATACGGGCTGATAACAAGTGCCGCATCTGCGCCGATCTTTTTTGCTGCCCTGGTCAGCGTCAGCGCCTCGTCTGTGTTATTTGATCCGGTACCTGCAATAACCGGAATTGAGTTTCCAACAGCAGAAACTACCTCTTCAATGACTTCCTCATGCTCAGCAAAGCTCAGAGTTGCCGACTCTCCTGTTGAGCCACAGGGAACAATGCCATGTATCCCCTGGGACTGCAGAAATTCGGTATTTGAACGAAGCCCTTCGATATCAACGGGCATCTGATCGGTTCGTTGAAAAGGAGTAATGATGGCAGGTATTATACCATGAAACATACGGTGAAATATCACCGTCTTCCAGTATTAACTTTTCTTGTGATATAGCCTGCCACACGGTTACGCACCGTCTTGCTCTCGATGGTGGTGAGATTGGTAACCGCGTGCTTATTCTCATCAAATTCGTTTGAGAAGTAATTTCCATGTTGTTCCAGGAGTCCTGTTCCGATTGACTTGATGTAACTTGGTTTGATTCCCATGTATATCGTCCTCAAATATCCATAGTAGTAATGCGCGATGACAACATAATGATTGTGTTTGCAACCGATGCAGGATCAGGGCCAAGAACCCGGATCATGGCTTCTTTGCCAACCCCTCCCCGATCGAGAATAATATCGGGGACTTCGTCTTTGCAGCAGGAGGCAACCCCCCAGTCCATGGTCTGTATCCCGGCAGGCTCCTTTTCCCGATCAAACCAGCAGATCTCAAAGGTAAGGTCTTTGAGAAGGTCTGCAAGCGACTCAGAAAACCTGATATTTGCCGCCGCTCGGATCTCAGGATCAAACCTCATCGCTGTCAGCACGATCCGTGCGACATGATCGCTTGCACCAAATGCACACTCCCCAACTGGATGAACCTTGCCGCGCAGCCTGACAATCCTTCCATCGACGCCAGCGACATCCGCCGGGGCTCTGGCATGGGGCAGGCTGTAGACGATGTTGCTGCCGACTTCAGGGATAAGACGGGGATCCATCTTCTCTCTCAATTCAAAAACTGCGTTCTGCAGATCCAAAATGATCCCATCTCTCAATTCAGAGCTCATACTACCTGTCATACTATCGCCTCCAGATCGATGCAACACCCTCTATTGCCCGTGAGATAAACGTGTCGAGGTCAAGCACCGCTTCTATACCACGAATCCGATCACGGTCGCACCCGGCAGCAAACCCCTTGTCTTTCATCTTCTTTTTTACCGTCTTTGTGGAGACCCCTGATATATCGCCTCCCTTGACAAGGGCACATGCAATGATCAGGCCCGATATACTGTCTGCTGCCTGGATGGCAACATCCAGTCCGGTTGTATGATCACTAAAGATGTGGTGGTTGTGCCTCCGGACAGCATCGGTAATCTCAGATGATACGCCTGCTGCACCAAGCATCTCAGCACCAGCGATGCCATGTTTTTCCATATCCCCGTCTACTTCCTCAAAATCAATATCATGCAGAATACCGATCGTCTCCCAGAGCTCCGGGTCTCCATTCAGCTCTGGTGCAACAGAACGGAGAACTGCGCCGGTGGCGACGCAGTGTTCAATCAGTGCATCTGATCTGACATGGTCCTTCAGCAGGGCCAGTGCCTCTTCCGGATTCATGCTTTGTATAGGAACGCCTGAAGGGATATCTTCTATGGTTTCTCACGTATGCAATCTCATCTTCAAACGGCTGGCCTGATGACGTTGTGATTCCGGATTGTGGTTCTGCTGGTTTTTTGGTACAAAAAGAGTTAAGCCATTGCCCCATAGAATAATACTCATGCAAAAATGGCTTACCGATATCATCATTGGCCTCTCCAGTCTTGCCATCTTTCTTATTCTGCTCATCGGGCTTCCTGCGATTATGGATCCGGGATATGCCTATCTCGCTGCGCTGATGGGCTTCATCTGTGTCCTTCTTGGAGCAGGATATACTGTTATTGAAAAGACAATTTAATTATTTTTTTAAAAAAAATCAGTTGCCAGAGACCAGCCAGAAGGCCGCTCAACTCTTTTCCCGGTGTCTGCATAATTTTGGAGATGGAAAAGAAGTCAGGTGTCTTTTCTATTTCCACCTGCTCTACTGGATCCGGTTTCACCGCTCTTTGTTGTCTCCGGCTGTTTTGGCCCTGGACTGCCGGTTTTCTTACTCTTTTTCGTCTTGTTTTTTCGATAGTAGTTCAGTGGATGCCTGATCGTCTCACACTGTTTATTCTTCCCGATGCAGATGCCGTGCGTCTTCATGGTTGCACAGGACGGCGTGGTATACCCCTCAGTATCGTGGCTCGTGATGTGTTCCACCTGGTAGGTGGTGACATCGAGGTTGAAATCGCCGCCTCCTGAGAAGAGGCTGATAATGGCAGTCATCTCCATGCCGATTGTATGGAGAAATGTTGTCAGGGCAAATCTCCCCGAATGGGTGAGGTATTTCCCCTCACTTGCGGTGGTGTGGAGGTGCCGGATGCATGGAGGAAAGCCTGCCTCGTCAATCTCTCCATACTCAATGGCTGCCTTCTCTGCCAGGATGCTGTCAACACGGCTAACTGATTCTGCCAGCTGGCTGCAGACAGAGTCTGGTATACTGAGCGGGAGCTGGCTTGTGAGAAGCGTCCGAATCCGTTCACGGAGGAGGATATCCTTCTCTTCCACGCTGATCATCACCATGCCATTGAAGAGATCGCGGTTCACAAGCCTGAACTGGTCTCCGGAAATCCCGGATGCAAGCTCAATATACCTCGTGTAGTCAATATAGTCAGATCCGCTCCCGGAATATGGGATGCCAAGCTCTTGATAGATCATGCGCCGGACATCCTCGTTGTCTTCTGCCACCTGGAGGAAGTATAACGCTCGTTTTGCCTCGTATCGAGCAAGGCTGCCTATACCCGAACGATTGCGGGAGCATGATATCAGGACACGGGCAAGCGCATAGCTTATGATATCCAGGAGGAGATCCGGCTTGTCAGCCCATGTCTCTTTGTCACGCCCCAGAACAGCCTCTTCAATCCGCTCGACTGCTGCATCCAGAAATATTCTTCCACGGGAAGAGTTCGTGATGGTTTCAAGTGTGATGCCCTGCTCGGCTATGATCTCACTTGCTTCTTTTAAAAAAGGGTAACGGGCTCGATATAATGGATCAAGCTGTTTTTCCATTAATCTGCCTCAATGCGTGGTGCAAGGAGATATGTGACACGCCCGTTTTCCTGGGCAATGGTGAATATGAACTGAACCGGGTGGTCGATACCAAGCCTGATTTCGACAATAGCTGCTTTGCTGACAACCTTCCCCATATCCTTGAGATAGTCAAGTGAGAAGAGAGAGCGCGCCTCAGCTGCTTCTGAAAATTCGAGATCGTCCCTGCCGAGTTCGAGTTTGATATTGTCAGTGTCACCTTCTGCAATCATGGTGAAGACAGGGGTTGTCGGATCCACTTTCAGTGCAATTTTATCTGAGACAACAGCTGCTGCTTTAATGGCATTGTTCAGTGTGTCTCCTGGGATTTTGAGCACTGCCGGCAGACTCAGGTTTGGAGGATTTGGGTCTTTCCGGATTGTTTTTGTGTCCAGAAGCGAGATCGAGTACCTGTAGCTTTTGAAGCTTATATGGAGTTTTCTTCCTTCTGCATCAAGTTCCAGATCTATTGGATCGCCTTTCCCGACCATCCCAAGGATATTCTTCATCTTGGCAATGTCAAGTCCAATCTCAAGTGGTGTTGCGGTATACGACTGGAAAGCGGCTGCATCAAGTTCGAGTGAAACCATTGCCACATTGGAGGTGTCGACTGCGCGTGTCTGTATGCCGCTTTCATCGATATGCATACGGCATTCTCCAACCAGAGCCGAAATGACGTCGATTGACTCTCTGAAGACTTCTGCATCTATAGTTGCTTTTAACATCACAAACCCCTTAACATTTAATTACGAACTAAATACGGATAATTATATTGTTCTATATTCGACACGGTAGCAGATAAAAAGCTACCTTTTGGGAGATATGGTAAAATGGGTTCTCAATGGTCACGTGATCCGGTGTATCGGACAGCAATGGGTGAGGGCTACCGGTCACGAGCCTCGTATAAATTAATCGATATTCAGTCCAGATTCGGGATTATCCGCCCGACAGACAATATTATCGATCTTGGTTCTGCTCCTGGCTCCTGGCTTCAGGTGCTCTGCTCCCAGACAGAAGGGTCAGTTGTGGGGATAGATCTGAATCCTGTTGCGCCTCTTGATGGGGCTGTAACTCTGACAGGAGACTTTTCTGAGCCTCATATCCTGGACGAGGTCAGGGAAATCATGGATTATGCCAGTGTTGTCACCTGTGATGCATCCCCGAAACTCTCTGGTAATAAGAGCTATGATCAGGCGCGCATAATCGATCTGAACGAAAAGGCACTTGCGTTTGCATGTGCCATCCTGAAACAGGGCGGAAACTTTGTTGTCAAGACATTCCAGGGTGACATGTTTCCAGACTTTTTACATGAGGTCAGGAACCATTTCTACTCTGTCAGGGTATACCGGACGAAAGCAACCCGCAGAGGCAGTACTGAGACCTATATAATAGCGAAGAACTATATTCTGAGAAGAAATGAAACCGGCCCTGATTGATCCATATGGCAGACCGGTGACCAATCTCCGGATCTCTCTTACACCATTTTGTAACCTCAACTGTACTTACTGCCATTCAGAAGGCGAGGAAGATTCAAAAAAACTGATGAGCACGGCAGAAATCCAGCAGATCATCAATGCTGTTACTGCATACCAGATCAGGAGCGTCAAGTTCACAGGCGGGGAGCCGACTCTGCGTGATGACCTTGTGGAGATTATTGGATCTGTACCATCACATATCGAATCATCAATGACCACAAACGGCACACTTCTTGCCGATTATGCCCATGAACTGAAGGATGCAGGGTTAAAACGGGTGAATATCAGCCTGGATACCCTCAGGCCGGATCGGTACCGGGAGATCACAAAAACCGATAACCTCTCTGATGCCCTCGCCGGAATCGATGCTGCCCTTGATGCCGGACTGACACCGGTCAAACTGAACATGGTTCTCCTGCAGGATATCAATACCGATGAGGTGGAGGACTTCTTTGATTTTGTACGGGGAAACCGGGATCTTATCCTCCAGATCATTGAACTTATGAACTTCAATGATTGTCAGTCTCATGCGGATCTGAATGGAATCGAGGACGATATTGCAACCCAGGCAACCGAGATTATCACCAGAAGAATGCACCACCGGAAGAAATACTGTATCGATGGTGCAGAGGTTGAGGTTGTGCGCCCTCTTCACAATACCGAATTCTGTGCACACTGCAACCGGCTGAGGGTGACTTCAGATGGGAAGCTCAAGCCCTGTCTTCTCAGACGGGACAACGAGGTGGATATCAGGGGGAAGAGCGGGGAAGAACTGGATGCCTGTATCCGCCATGCTGTCACCCTCCGGCGTCCCTTCAATGGCTGATATGGAGATACCGGCACTTATACCTGCCTTCACAGTAACCCTTTTTTCCTGCCCGGCGTAACTATCTCTTATGTTGATGGAAAAAAACGAGTTTTCACGTGAACTTGATTATCTCTATTCAAAATCACTGGTCCTTGAATCCATATCAGATTTTCATCCGGTTTTGTGGTTCCACTGGATGGACGCCATTGCCCATATCGACTATACACTCTCTATTGCGGCATTCAGCTATGAATCCCCCCGCTCCCTGATGGCTGCGGAATATATGAGATGGAGGGTAGATGAAGAGAAGCTGGGTGATCGACCCCTCTTTAAACCTTTTATAAACTGGCTGAAATCAGAGCATCCGGATACCTATGCCAGGCTCCCGGCACTCTGGCAGGGCATCTACTCTGATGATGACCCCGCCCAGTACCGGAGCTTCCGGATTGTGCTTGATCCGGGTACCACAAAGCCCATGCCTGCGACCTTCTTCCATAGCATGATCGATGAATTCTTCAAAAAGGACCTGATAAAGAGTATCTATACCGGCGCATCGCTCTCCAGGCTTTTTGAAACCTTTAAAGCGAACCACCAGTGAATGGATGCATACCATGGATCCGGTCAGGATTTGTTCGGACTTAATCAAAATCAATAGTGACAACCCTCCGGGAGTCACAACAGACGTCATCGAATATATCAGTACTATCCTGGACTCCCTCGGGATAGCAACAGATATTATCGAGCATGCTCCTGGCAAATCCAATCTTATTACCCGAAGCCAGGGCCATCCGCTCCTCTTCTGCGGCCATGTCGATGTGGTGCCTGCCCTGGATGACGGATGGAGCCACCCGCCATACTCTGGTACTATTGATGAGTCATATGTCTGGGGCAGGGGTGCAACAGACATGAAGGGTGGATGCGCCTCTATTCTCTCTGCTCTTGCCTCTCTTGTTGATGAGGGGATCGACCCACAGGTCAGTCTTGCCTTTGTCTGTGATGAGGAGGTGGGCGGCCCGCACGGGATCCATCATCTCCTCCAGAAAGAACTGATCCTGCCCTCTGACTGCATTGTTGCAGAACCCACCCCTGCAACTGCCCCCTGTATCGGGCAGAAAGGGTTGTGCAGGTTTACCATGGAATTTACCGGCACACCCGGCCATAGTTCACTCTACCCCTGTGTCGGGGTCAGTGCAGTTATGGAGGCACTGGTATATCTGGAGTATATAAAGGAACTTCATGAACGCGAGTACCGGGTTGATCCTTCAATGATGGATATCATCGATCATTCCGAGAACGTGCTTACCGAGGTTTTTGGCATCCCGGGACTGCGGAATGTCCTGACAAAGATCATGTATAATCCCGGGGTTATTACAGGTGGGGAGAAGGCAAATATTGTGGCACAGAAATGTCTCCTTGAGGTTGATCTCAGGCTTCCCTGGGGCTGTGACAGCCATGAACTGCTCAAAGAGATCAGATCACGTGCCACCCGGGCAGAGGTTACCCCCTCAAGTCTCTGGAACCCGTCACTTACTTCGCCTGATGCTCTGATAGTCCGTTCTGTCCAGAAGCAGATCGATCACCTCTATGGCATCCAGTCAAAACCGATTGTCCAGTGGGCGGCAAGCGATGCACGCGAGCTTCGAAAACGGGGGTTCCAGGTGGTTGAATATGGCCCTGGCGATATCCGGACCCTCCACGCAATCGATGAACGGGTTTCCCATGAAGATCTCAACAATGCTGCTGATATATATAAAGGCGTGATCCTCTCGTACCAGGATGGAAACCAGAATTTAGGCGGGCAATAAGCAGATCCGGTATCATTGATGGAAGAGAGAAAAAAAGGATGAGCTTTTTCTGCTCTCAGGATACCTCAACCTCTTATATACTTTGAATGGCTATTGTAACGTAATGCATGTCAGGAATGGAAGGTACCTGCTCATTGCCTGCCTTCTCATGGTCCTTGTCGGAGGATGCACCGCGCCTCCCCCAGGTGTTGCTGATCCGCCAGTGGCAACACCTGATGAAACCCCGGCAACCCCGGTTGCCACACCTGTTCCAACAGCTGAGCCTGTCTATGATCCTTCAGTCGTCGTACCGGCAACGCCGTTCCCTGTATCAACCCCTCCTCCGACACCGCGTCCAACTCCAGCGCCGGTTGAAACGCCGGTTCCGGTTCCCCGGTATACAGAGATATACTCCCAGCTTATCACGTTCCGCTACCAGGATGTCGCAGTGGTTGTTGATCTCCCACACCCTCCGCTTGTCATCACAACCGAGATCTCTGCACCGACTGTCCGGCGGACGATTGTTGGAACCAGCCAGTTCGGGAAGAAAAAAGAGTTCACCGCTGTTGTCAACAGGATCTCAGAGGCTTCCTGGTATGAATGTGTGGTCCGTGATGCGGATACCGGAGCAGTTATTGCCCGTGATGGATTTGGCAGGGGATATCCTCACCATGAGAAGATAGAGATAACTATCAGGAGGTGGGGGCAATACCATGTCACCTTCAGCGGTAATTACCTGACAGCAGATATCCGCATGAAGATGCCCATGATCACAGAATAGAGCAACTGCTTTCAGGATGCAGAATAAAAAAAGAGTTGCAGGTTAAGAAGAGAAGCAGCAAAAGTGGGTTGCCTGCAAATCTCTTCAGGCAACCATTCTGAGTATGCTATAAAAATACTCTTCAGATGACACGTCTGTTATTCTGCGGGTTCGTTCTCACTCTCTTCTTCTCCGCTCCTGATTGGTTTCATCGATGGGAAGAGGATCACTTCCTTAATTGAATTCTGCCCTGTTGCAAGCATCACCAGCCGATCAATACCGATACCGACTCCGCCAGTCGGAGGCATTCCATAGCCGAGTGCGTTGATGAAGTCATAATCGATCATCTGCGCTTCAAGGTCACCCTGCCTGCGCTTTGCGTCCTGCTCCTCGAAACGACTTTTCTGATCAAGGGGATCATTTAGTTCTGAGAAGCCGTTTGCAAGTTCCATCCCGGCAACAAAGAGTTCGAACCGTTCGGTATATCCGGGCTTTGAACGGTGCTTCTTGGCAAGCGGTGAGTTCTCAATCGGGAAGTCATAGATAAAAGTCGGCTGGATGAGGGTTGGTTCGACGAAATGTTCGAAGAAGAGTGCAAGATACTCGCCCCTGGCTGCTGCCTTCTCACGCCCTTCGATCATCTCCTGGTCAGCGAACCGTCTGAGTTCCTCAGGAGAGGCGGAATTGACATCTATCCCTGTAGCATCAAGGACAGACTGTTCCATTGAGACCCGTTTCCAGGGTGGTGCAAAATTGATGGCCTTCTCCTCATACAAGACCTCATAGCTGCCTGCAGCTCCCCTCACCAGTTCAGATACAAGCTCCTCGGTGAGATTCATCATATCATGGTAATCTGCATAGGCAGCGTAGATCTCAATCATGGTGAACTCAGGATTGTGGTGGGTATCGATATCCTCGTTCCTGAAGTTCTTTGATATTTCAAAGACCTTCTCAAATCCGCCGACAATTAACCGTTTCAGGTAGAGTTCAGGTGCGATCCTGAGGTAGAGTTTCTGTTCAAGGTAATTGTGGTACGTGGTGAAGGGGCGTGCATTCGCTCCACCATACACCGGCTGAATCGTCGGGGTTTCACATTCCATGTACCCTTTCTCATCGAGAACTGATCTGAGGCTGCTGATGATCCTGCTGCGGGTTTTGAAGATCTCCCGTGCCTCCTGGTTTCCGATGAGATCAAGGTAGCGCTGCCTGTACCTGGTCTCAACTTTTGTCAGCCCATGGTATTTTTCCGGCAGCTGGCAGACCGATTTTGCAAGAAGGGTGATCTCGTCTGCCCAGATGCTTATCTCGCCCACTTTTGTCCGAAATACGTGGCCTGTCACACCAACGATATCACCGGCATCGATATTTTTCGAGAAGAAGGTATATGCCTCATCACCGAGGTCATTTTTCCGGATATAAAGCTGTATTTTTCCGCTTTCATCTCCAAGATCGGCAAATGTAGTTTTGCCGTGCGATCGTTTCGTGTAGAGTCTTCCAGCGGCGGTTACGACCTCTTCGCTCTTCTCATGTGATATCTCAGAAAACCGCGAGAGGATCTGATCTGCGGTATGTGTCCTTGAAAAAGTCCAGGGGTATGCCAGAACACCGTCTGCTTGCAGCTCCTCTAGTTTCTGCACTTTCAACTCGTCAAAATTCAGGCCGGGTATTTCATTCATACTATAAGTCCTCTGAATAATTGCTGTTTGGATCGGTTACATCCAGACGTTTTGTCTCTCTTAGAAATTGTCTGGATTCCTATTAAGGGATGGGGGTATCCGATCTTTTAGATGATTGGGATTGACTGGTTTTTGGGCAGGCCGGGCTCTCAAGCCGCAGACAAAAAACACTGAAACACCTGGAAAAAGAAGGAAGCGCCCCGGCCGGGACTTGAACCCGGGTCAAAAGCTCCGCAGGCTTCTAGGATATCCGCTACCCTACCGGGACCCTGCAAAGTGCTCTATCCTATACGTGATGAATGAATAAAAAGATATTGTTTTCTGTTGCATTTTTCCCGATACGACCAATCCTACCCCTGTATTGACACACAGGCAGGACGCTCCCGGTCCGGATGCAACGCCCGGTAGTACGAGGGCTTTTACGAAGGCCGTGTCTGTAATGCCTCACAGAGGAGCCGGACACCGTCTTCGATATCATTGCAGTCGACGACCTCAACAGGGGAGTGGATATACCGTGCCGCAATCGAGAGCGGGACACTTGGAATGCCACCCTGCTCAAGATGGATTACCGTCGCATCGGTATTGCCGCCAGTACCTACTTCTATCTGGTGTGGGATGCCTGCGGATTCAGCACTCGAGCGGAGCCACTGTACCATCTTCGGACTTGATATCAGGCCCCTGCCGCTTGCAGAAACCATGATGATCACCGGGCCTTTGCCCATCTCGATGCTGGCATCTTTCTTCTCAATTCCCGGGTGGTCACCTGGGATCGTGACATCGGTTGCGATGGCACAGTCCGGCTTCAGTGCAAACGCACTCGTCTTCGCGCCCTTCAGCCCGACCTCTTCCTGAACTGTAAAGACTCCGTAGATGGTATGGGGAGATTCCACTTTTTTGAGGGTCTCTATCAGCATCAGAACACCAACCCGGTTATCAAATGCCTTCCCTGTCACCCGGCTTCCAAAGAGCGTGCGCATCTCCCGATCAATTGTAATCGGGCAACCAGGCTCTACACCACGTGCTGCCACCTCTTCAGCAGAGGTTGCACCGACATCAATGAAGAGATCCTCCATTTTCATTGACTTCTTCTTCTCCTCATCAGTCATCATGTGCGGGGGTTTACCGCCAAGGACACCGGTAACCATCCCATGCTTCCCATGGATAATAACCCGCTGTGTATAGAGTGCAGGGGTGAACCAGCCCCCGATACCGACAAACCGGATGAAGCCTTTATCATCAATGTACTGAACCATTAAACCGATCTCATCCATATGGGCTGCAAGCATCACCGAATAGTCCCCGCCCTTTTTTACGGCAATGAGATTGCCCATTGCGTCAGTTGAGATCTCGTCAACATGGTCTTTGATCTCCTCTGTTATAATGTCTGCAAGGTTCTCTTCAAATCCTGACATTCCATGGGCATCTGAGAGCCGTCTGAGTAATTCCATCATTATATTGCCACCTCGTCACTATACAACGTTCTCAATTCGGTTAAGTGCTTCTTGTAAGGTATTCTGTGAAGCAGCATAACTGATCCGGGCATAGCCCTCTCCACGTGATCCAAATGCAGTACCCGGTACAATGATAACGCCTGATCTGATGATGGCCTCTATCTGATCAGTTGTCATCGGGACAAAGAGATAGAATGCACCTTCAGGGAGGGCAAACTCAAATCCGAGATTGTGCAGACCGGCTGCCAGGAGATCCCGGCGGGCACGGTACTCATCCCTCATCGCAGTGACAACACCCTGATCACCGGTGTATGCGGCATATGCTGCATACTGGGAGATGGAGGTGGCACAGGCGAGTGAGTACTGGTGCACCTTGACACATTCCTCAATAATCTCCTGGCCTGCAGCAAGCACCCCGATTCGCCAGCCAGTCATTGCATATGTTTTGCTGGTTGCATTGACGGTAAGGACATTGTCACCATAGAGAGCTGCACTTTTGTGTGTTGCATCATAGATGAAGTGTTCATAGACCTCATCTGAGATGACCAGTACACCTTTATCATCGGCATATTCAACAATTCCCCGGATCGTCTCCTCGCGTTCGACAACGCCTGTCGGATTTGCCGGGGAATTGAGGACAATCATTGTTGCATCATCAAGGAGAGGAATTGTTTTGTCGGGATCCATTCTGAGATCCCGGTCAAGCGGCACCTGAACCGGTATGCCTCCTGCAAATTCTGCAAGTGCGCCATACGAGACAAACCCGGGATCCGAGAAGATGACCTTGTCTTTTGGGTTGATGCACGCCTGCATTGCGATATGCAGTGCCTCACTTGCACCTGCTGTGACAATCATCTCCCCCGGCTGATAAGTCAGGCCGTTTTCTCTTTTGAATTTGGCAGAGAGTGCCTCCCTCAGCTCTGGTATGCCAAGGTTTGGCGTGTAGCCTGTCTTCCCCTCATGTATTGCCTTGATTGCCGCTTCCCTGATATGGAGCGGCGTATCAAAATCCGGCTGGCCGAGTCCCAGGTTGATGGAGTCCGGGCCAGCCGCCTCAAAGAGCTTCCGTATACCGGATATCTCGATATTTTTTACCCTGTCTGCAAATCGCATATCCCATTCCTCATTCAATGTTTGTATGACGTTTCTTCAGTTCAGTCTCTGATGTCTCTGTCAGTTCCATCAGGCGCGAGACAAGCGCATCAGAAAAAATCATGGCGGTTGTCTCAAAGAGCGTCCCAAGCGGGGCAAATGACCGGTGTTCCCCCATCATCTGGCGGATCTCATACTCATGGGAGTCATCTGTCACCTCGTCCCGCTGGCTCTCGACAACAACAACAACATCGGCAATCTTTCCGATCCTTGAGTCTTTCTTTGATGTGATGAGCCCTATTGTTGATCCGATCTCTTTTGCGGTCTCTGCAATGTCGGCGACGGTATTTGTGTTGCCTGACCCCGAGAAGGCAATAATCATATCTCTATCTTCAATTGCCGGGGTGATCGTCTCACCGACAACATATGATGTAAGCCCAAGATGCATCAGCCTCATTGCAAATGCTTTTGCAACCAGCCCGGACCGTCCTGCTCCCATCACATAGATGCAGTTTGATCTCAGAATAGCGGTCGTGAATGCATCCACTTCGTGATTTTCAATCGAATCGGCGATGGAACTGACTTTCCTTGCCATCAGCCGCATCATCTCCTGAACCCCTCCTTTTCTCTCCATACCTTGTACCTCACCTAGTATTCTCTCTGAACCTACAAGAGAATAACCCGGATATGCTGGTCAACTGCCCGAGGCCCTTGAAAGGACGCTCCAGGCTTTGTCTGATTTGGCGATCCTTTAATAATTGGCTATACTGATTACATCTTGTATGCATTATCTGAATCTCATTCTGGATTACTGTATTCTCATATTTGAGATAGCCGGTGCTATCATGATCATTTATGGTGGCATCCGGGGAGCAATCGGCATCATCAAAATAGAGATCTTTCGAAGCCGGACTCTCAAATATGGTCATATACGGAGAGATTTCTCTAACAAAATAATATTTGGGCTTGAATTTATTATTGCTGCAGATATTCTTGCTACTATCATTGCTCCAAAACTTGAGGATATCCTGCTCCTTGGTGCAATCGTTGCAATCAGGACAGTGCTCGCGTACTTCCTCTCCAAGGAAACGATGGAGTATGAAATGACAGATACCTGTTCTTTAACCGGAGAGAAGGGCAATTGAGAGGGGGACACTATCAAACAACCAATGATGGATAGTCATTCCATCTGCCCCTCCCCTCCCTGACGTTATCTGCTCTTCTCTCCAAGCAGCAGGCGGTGCAGATGATCAGGCTTCTCCGCACTGAGCGTCCAAAGAGCTGCTTCTTTTGTTTCATCCGGGTGCCAGTCTCCATATGCTGCATGAATCGTGCACATGCCAAGCTTTTGGGCAGGAGCAATATCACGGCGGATACTGTCACCGATTGTGAGAGCATGGATTGGCTTTGTTCGGAGACTGTCAAGAGCCATCAGAAATGAATCTGGATCCGGCTTTCTGCTTCCACTGATATCCGGGGTAATGACAGCCTCAAAAAAACCATCCAGCCCGGCTTTTCCCAACCGTTCCCAGGCATGGTCTGAGTCTGCATCCGTGACAACCGCAAGCTTCACGCCACCAGAGGATAGCGAGGATACCACGTCCCGGATTCCAGGATATGGCTCAATGGATGCCAGTTTCACCGCCTCATAGGTCGTACATGCATTCAGGTACGTGGCAGAGCCGGCAACCCCGTTATCCGAGAGGTAATCAAAGATATTTGCACAGTCTTCAAACCCATACTTCCTGCGGAGAAAATAAGAGAAGAGTTCATCAGGATCCCCGCAGCCAATTGATTCTATGACGGCTGCACAGGCCTTTTTTTTTGCTGGTATAAACTCAACAAGCGTATTATCAAGGTCAAAGAGCACCGAATCAAATGCTTCGGCACGGATGAGGAGATCCTGCATGATTACCGTCATTTTGTATTTATTCTCCAAACCTATTACACCTATTGATAGTACCAGTTGCAGCCAATGCAGAATACGGGAAGAAGATCGTCAAAAAATCAAATTCCATTGTTCATTGCCCCGGGAGGCACCATTATCTCTCTATAGAACAAGCTTTTAGATGTGCGTCGCCTTTTCCCACTTCACATCCTCTTTATCGCAGTCTTTGCCTCGATGCTTGGACTTGGGATTGTCGTTCCCCTGCTGCCCTATTATGCAGATACGCTGGGTGCAACCGGAATCGGGATTGGGCTTATATTTTCTGGTTTCGCATTGTCGAGGGCCGTTTTCATGCCTCTTATCGGGAGATATTCAGACCGGAGAGGGAGAAAGATCTTCATCCTGCTTGGTCTTGGACTCTTCTGTGTCATCTCCCTCACCTACATCTATGCCGGATCTGTTGCTGAACTCACTGCTGTCAGGATAGCCCATGGCTTTGCCTCTGCGATGGTTATTCCGGTTGCCATGGCATATGTTGCAGATCTCTCAACACCGGGCAGGGAGGGCTTCTACATGGGATCATTCAACACCTCCCTTTTCCTTGGCCTTGGGTGCGGCCCGCTCATCGGGGGCGCAGTTCTTGATGCGGTTGGTATCGCCCCGGTCTTCCAGCTCATGGCACTCCTCTCAGCCATTGCCTTCTTCATATGCCTCTTTTTCCTCCCGGAATCCGGCATCTCGCTCAGGATGGAATCTTCAATCAGGGATGCCCTCTTCAGCACCATCATGCGTCCGGTGCTCTTCTTCCGGATCATGAATGCATATGCAAACGGCACATTCATGGTTTTTCTCCCGGTTATCGCAACATTCTGGATGGGATTGTCAGCCTTTCAGGCCGGGCTCATCATCTCAACCTCAATTTTGGCAACCGGCCTTCTCCAGCACTACTTTGGCACGCTGGCAGACAGATACTCAAAAACCAGCCTTATAGCCGGAGGCACAGTCATCGTCTCCCTCTGCCTGATTATTATCCCGTTTACGGGCGGCTTTATCGGGCTCTTTTGTATCTCACTTCTGCTTGGTATTGGAAGTGCACTTGCGATGCCCGCATCAACAGCAGTTGTAGCAATTGCCGGACGGACAATCGGGCAGGGGGCCTCCATGGGGGCTTTTAACACGGCAATGAGCGTTGGAATGGTGACTGCACCGATAATTTCAGGTTTAATCATGGACATCTCTGATATCCGGTTTGTTTTTGAGGCAGCAGGTGTGGTTTCACTTGTTTCTGCACTGGTTTTTGTAATTCTGGCTAAAAGAGCAGGAATTGACCAGTGCAGTTCCGGATAAAATCAATAACTTTAAACATCCTGAGGAAATATCCATCAACAGGTGTACTCAGATGGACATCATTAAAATTCCAAAGATGGAGAAGAAAGAATACGACAGCCTTATCGAAGAAGGGTATGTCTCACGGATTGCGTTTCAAGGGGAAAAATACCCCTATATTGCACCTTTCCTCTATGTCTTTGATGGACGGTTCCTCTACTTTTTGTCGACGAAGTATGGAAAGAAGATGAATCTCTTCCGTGAAAGTCCCTATGTATCTGTTGAAGTGGAAAAGTACTCAAAAGACCTCTCCTGCTACACTTTTGTGACAATGCAGGGGAGAATTGAGGAGGTAACTGATTCGATAGAGAAGAAGATGATCAGGGAAAAATTTGTTGAATTAATCAAGGATCGGAAGCTTTCCAATAACATCCTGGCAGCTCTTGGTCATTCTCCCCAGGATCCGCCGGAATCGATCGCCCGTGAAGAGCGGTCAATGGTCTGGAAGCTGACGGGAGTCAAGGATATTGTCGCGCTGAAGAATGTCTGAAACCCTCGTGTCATCCCTGATCGTATAGACTCCTGCATCCAAACGGACAAACCCCTCTTTTTCAAGATCACAGACAATCCTCTGTACCCGGACGGGGTCGGCATTGCATGAAGTGAAGAGCAGATCGCCTGGCATCTCTTTCTGCTTGAGAAGAAGCCTCAGAATCTCCCCCCTGATCTCCCGATCCGATCCCGCAAACGGTGCCTGGCGGTGGTAGTGCCTGCTTCTTGTGTTCTGGTTCTTCCGGCGTTTCCTGAGATCTGTTCCATAATCCATCATGCCGCTGTAGAAATCGCGTGGTGCGTCCCGATAGAGGGCCTTTTCAAGAACTGGGACAAGGGCAGTATCCGGGATATCGTCTGCTCCCTGGAAGAAGTAGTGGATGATGAGCTGCCGGATATTTGTCTCGATATAGACAACCGGCATATTGAAGGCATATGCACAGATTGCAGCAGCAGTTGCCTTCCCGATGCCGGGCAGGCGCCTGAGTTCTTCTGGATCAGCTGGTATAATCCCGTTATACTCATCCCGAAGCATCACCGCTGTCGTCTGGAGACTGATAGCACGCCTGTTGTATCCAAGCCCAGACCATACCATGAGGAGATCCGGTAATGGTGCAGCTGCAAGTGCGTCAATTGAGGGGAAAGCCTCAAGAAATGCAGTGTATTTTGGTACGACCCGTTCCACCTGTGTCTGCTGGAGCATTATCTCAGAGACGAGTATATGGTAGGGGTCAGCCGTATGCCGCCAGGGGAGATCCCTGCCAAAATGACGGTAGTAATAGAGGATGAGATCCTGGAATAACTGAACCGATGTTGTCGTCTGGCCATCCTGTGCAGATTCAAGCAATGCAATTTCGCGCTCTCTCAGATCAGTTTCTGGTGTGGTGTTCACTGCAGGCAGGTCAGTTGCGATGGGACAAATACTTCTGCTATCGGGCATAGTATTACAGTATCAGGCAGCTCTTCTGGATCCGGAACCAGAGAAGAAGAGCCAGGAGGCATGATGATCGAGCCGGCACGTATTCACTACCTCTCAGACGATACCGGCACAACCGGGGATTATCAGGGAGACTGTGTCGTCTACTGGATGCAGCGTTCCCAGCGCGCAACTGAGAACCATGCCCTTGAATACGCGATCCAGGAGGCAAACCAGCGAAAGCTGCCTATTGTCGTTCTTTTTACGCTAATTCCCGATTATCCGGAAGCCTCACCCCGCACCTTCCGGTTCATGCTGGAAGGGCTTGCCTGGACTGAACATGCCTTGATCGAGCGCGGCATAGCATTTGAATTCCTCTTTGGAGATCCAACAGGTTCCATTGTAAAGAGAGCAGAAGATGCAGCCCTCCTTGTCTGCGATCGCGGCTTCCTGAGACATGAACGGGCATGGCGCCGGGAGATAGCTGACAAAATGGACTGCCCATGCCTTGAGGTGGAGTCGGATACCATTGTGCCAATCAGGTCAGCGTCATTAAAGGAGGAATGGTCAGCTGCCACATTGAGGAGAAAGATCACCCCACAGATCGGGCAGTTCCTCCAACCAACAGAGGAGACTTCCGTTCTGCGGCAGTCGCAGGAGACGGGCATGAGGCTCTCTCCTTCTCGCATTGATGATCTCCTGAAGAGGATTCAGAAGTATTCGCCAGCAGAACCACAGGTCGCGCGGGGCGGAATCGGCGAGGCAGAGAGAAGGCTAACGCACTTCCTTGGAACAAACCCGTCTCTCTATGATACAAAACGAAATGATCCTGGGCAGAATGTCACGTCGGGCCTGAGTCCGTACCTCCATTTTGGGCAGATATCACCTGCCCACGTGGCACGGAGGGCGGCAGGACGAGGCGGTTTTCTTGAGGAATTAATTATCAGACGGGAGCTTGCCATCAATTTTGTCTGGTATAATGAAGCATATGATCAATTCGCCTGCCTCCCCGACTGGGCGGAGAAGACGCTCTTTGAGCATGAAGGTGACAGGCGGGAATATCTCTACTCATATGAAGAGCTGGAGCGCGCAGAGACTCATGATCCATTCTGGAACGCCGCCCAGAAGGAGATGGTTCTCTGCGGGAGGATGCATAATTACATGCGGATGTACTGGGGGAAGAAGATCCTCGAATGGTCAGAGACGCCGGAAATTGCATATTCGCATGCGGTCAGGTTCAATGATCGCTATGAGCTGGATGGCAGGGATCCAAACGGGTATGCCGGGGTTGCCTGGTGTTTTGGGAAGCATGATCGTGCATGGAAGGAACGCCCGATCTTTGGGAAAGTCCGGTATATGAATGCACAAGGCCTCCTCAGGAAAGGGGATATGAAAGGCTATCTTGAGCGGATAGAGGCTATTGAAGCTGCTCTCTGAAACTAAAAAGCAAGTAGTTCGAAATTAATGGTTCTTCTCCATACTTCTGATAGTCCATTCCTATCCAAAGGCTCTCATACTACACAAATGGCCTCAAAATTGCTATTTTTTTGGCCAATATAATGAAAAAGGACGTCATACATTCTCACATTCACATCTATAGCTCAAGCTTCAGGCTTTCAGAGTAGTAGAGGTAGAAGAGTCAGCGACAATAGTAAGAGACAGGGGCCAGGTTACGTTGAAGAAGGGCTACTCGTATTTGCGTCTCAGAAAACCCCCCACCGCCCCTGCCCCGTCCGCAAGATGCTATCGCAAGTGAGGTTCGTGCCGGGCGGCCGCAGATGCTGGCGCGGGAGGGGCGGGAAAGCTTCGTTTGGCGTGCCAGAAGCAGATACCACCCCGACTCCTTTGGAATCGCCTTTCAGGTTGCTCTCTTGAGCAAGGGTGTATCAGTTCTGTCAGCCTGCCTCTTTCGCTGACCCCGCCCCCCTATACCCGCGCCGCACCTGTTTCACTCATTCACTCACTCACTCACTCACTCACTCCTAATGATCCGGTTGCTGCATCGGGCTCTCTATCATGCTCTATACCCGGGATCTTTTCCCATGTTCCGAAGAATTCAGGAAAAACACGAGCGATAAGAATTTTGCAGAAGAGTCAAAAATAGAATCCCCGTCTTTTCTCCTGGGCTTTCATCCGTATCCGGTGATCTCATAGTCGATGGCTGTTGATTGTCCTGCACACTCCTTTGCACCCGCAATCCCTTCTTCGATCATCTTCCGGAGAAGCGCAGGATAGACTGCGCCAACACGCTGTGATATGGGTTTTCCTGTACAGAAGACGGCAAATGTTGGTGTGCTCATGATGCCATACCGCTCGGCAATCCAGGGGTTTGCCGAGACATCAATCCTGACAAAGAGGATTGCTTCTGACAATTCACTGGCAAATTCCTGGTAGTAGGGCATCATCGACTGGCAGTGCGGGCATGTAGGTGAGTAAAAGAAGATAACAACCGGGTCTTTTGCCCGCTCGACATGCTTCTCCCAGGTCATCTGGTCAACTTCGAGGATATGTTCCATTGGGTAGTCATCTCCCTGATTCTGGATAGTTACCGGTTGCAACCGGTGAGGATAAATATTCTCTCTCTCTGTCTCTCTCCCCTGTCATCTGCCACGCTCATCTTCGCCGATACAGTGGTTGATGACAATCTCCGCAATATCGCTTGAATACTCGCCGATCCGTGCGATGCTGCTTGCAATAAACCCATAGTATATACTTTGAGGACTATCCAGCCTGGAGAAATCCTCTTTCAGGGCCTTGTAGAGCCCTGTGTTCTCCTGGACAGATCCGATGCTTGCATTTGCCTCATGGATATTCTGATCATAGAACGAGCGTATGCTCCGCCTGAAAACTCCAAGTGCCGCTTCATCTGCCTCACGTATCTTCTGCCCCAGATCAGGATCAAGCGGGACCCCCTCCTGCATCTGAATCAGGTTCTGGACATTCGAGGCGATGGTGACTGCGTGATCGGCGATACGCTCAATTATCCGGGATATCTGCAGAAACGTCATCGCAGTTCCGATTGTGATATTCATTCTGCGGGAGAGTGAGGGGTTATGGGATATCAGGTGGTACTGCCTGCTGATCAGCCAGTGGAGCCGGTCGATATCATTATCACGGGAGATGATGTCATCGCAGAGTGCGGCATCCCCCTCTCCAAGTGCAGTGATGGCATCGTAATGCATCGCTTTGACGATCACATACATCCGCTTGATGGTGTTCTCGAGCGGCATCTCGGTGGGGTTGAGGATATCTTTGAGGACAATTGAGTAATCTGTCTCCTCGCCAACTTCCTGGCCGATTGCCATCTGTGTATAGTCCCGCACTTTCTGGCGGATTTCTGGCGGGATTCTCTTTTTGGATGTGATCCTGATGGTGGTGAAGCCGGTGATATAGGCGCTGATCAGGCAGCGGAAGAGGCATTCTGGATCTGTAAAGTCCTTGAGGAAAAAGTCCTTCTCCCGCTGAGAAGAGATCCCTTTGATATCTGTTGTGACAAGAAGGCTGCCGTCTGCCTGGGTGATGATGCCGATCGGATCGTTCTTCTGGATATTCTGTTGAACTGCCCAGCTCTTGGGTAATGAGAGGACATACGAGGACCCCCCTGTCACCTGAATTTTTCGTATCTCCATTGGAATTCTCTCCTGCAGGATGAGAAACCGGATTGAACCATATCTCTCCTCCATGTTAATAGTATTGGATTGTATATGAAAGTATAGGCATCTCTATATTTTATTATTAATCTATACTTTATGAGGAAAGGCACTATACTTTCTCACCCCACTCTTTCTATTGATGACTCAATCAGTCACCAGCAGAATCTATCCGGCTTATCTTGCCGGATTGGTAATTCTCCTGATTGGTGCAGCCGCCCTTGTAAGTGGATGTGTCAGTGATGAGGAGAAGAAAGAGATGCGAATAATATCCATTACTGGATCGACGACTGTCCTGCCAATTGCACAGCTTGCGGCTGATGAGTATATGGACAGGCACAGGTATGATGAGATCCTCGTCTCCGGTGGAGGTTCAGGTGTCGGTATCAAGGCAGTCGGTGAAGGCACAGCCGATATCGGGATGGCATCACGGGACATCAGGCAGTCAGAGATGGACCAGTACCCGGAGCTTGTCGAGCATGTGATTGCATATGACGGCATCGCCATGATCATTCATCCGTCAAACCCTGTTACATCGCTGACACTTGCCGAGATTAAGGCCATATACAAGGGCGGGATCACAAACTGGCAGGATGTCGGCGGAAGTGACAGCGAGATTGTTGTTGTCGGACGGGACAGTGCTTCAGGTACCCGTGAATTCTTTTATGAAGAAGTCATGCACAAAGAAGAGTTTGTCAGGACGCAGCAGGAACTGAACTCAAATGGCGCAGTCAAACAGACGATTGCACAGACACCTGGCGCGATCGGGTATGTCGGCCTTGGGTATCTCGACAACACGGTAACAGCAGTCAGCATCAACAAGGATGGGACGCTTGTTGCCCCGACCATCGCCAATGTAAAAGATAGAAGCTACCCGATAGCACGAGGTCTGCATTTCTACTCAGTTGGAACAGGCTCTGGCCTTGTAAAAGACTACCTTGACTTCCTGATGAGTGCTGAAGGCCAGGCATTGGTGGAAAAGGAAGGATTTGTTCCAGTCCGGTGATGAATCCCGATCATTTTTTTGATGTATATGGGATTACTACGGAAAAGGAGTGATGAACATACATCGCTCCATGAATCAGAGAGCAGCATAAACCGGCAGAAGAAAGAGTATGCAATATCCTGCATGTGGCTCTGCACTGCTCTTGTCGCAACAGTCACAATCATTCTCATCCTCGGCTTCCTGATTAAGGAGGCTCTTCCGGCGTTTCTTGAGATTGGCATTGTTGATATCCTCTTCAAAGACACCTGGACACCAACGAGCGTCGTTCCGTTGTATGGGATCTCGGCCATCATCGTCGGGACACTTCTTGTCACGATTGGTGCAATGGTCATTGCCATTCCTCTTGGGATTGGATCTGCCATCTTCATCGCAGAAGTGGCACCGCCGCAGTTTCGGGAAACCATAAAACCTGCAATAGAACTGCTGGCGGGCATCCCATCTGTCGTGTATGGATTCTTTGGCCTTGTCGTCCTTACCAACTGGCTCAGGATCACCTTTGATCTCCCTTCAGGTGCAACATGGCTTGCCGGATCAATTATCCTTGGAATCATGGCACTTCCGACAATTGTCTCTGTTTCTGAAGATGCAATCAGCAGTGTTCCACAGGAATACCGGGCCGCATCACTTGCACTCGGTGCAACACGATGGCAGACGATCACCGGCGTGATCATCCCCTCAGCACTATCAGGCATCACTGCCGCCATTATCCTCGGTCTTGGACGGGCAATCGGCGAGACGATGGCTGTTCTCATGGTCACCGGGAACGCCGCGGTGATCCCGGATCCCCTCTGGAATATACTCTCAAGCGTCAGAACTCTTACCGCCACGCTTGGTATTGAGATGGGAGAAGTATCTGTTGGGAGCACCCACTACCATGCCCTCTTTGCCATCGCACTTGTCCTTCTTCTCATAGCCCTCGTCATCAACCTCTCTGCCTCATGTATCCTCCGGAGAATCCGGGAAGGGCAGACCGGTTCAGGTAAATCCCCCCTTCTCCCTGTGCATATAAGAGAAAAAGCAGCACGGGCCCTTAAGATCAGTCTCCTGATCGGGGTGTTCTGGCTTGCATACCAGGTTGGGGGATTCATTGGTCTTGTGCTTCTTTCAGCAACTCTTGGAACATTCCTTATTATTTCCAGGTATTTCTCACGCCAGTCACAGGAAAAGATTGCCTTTGCAGCTGTCACAGGAGCAACGGCACTTGTGCTGTTCGTTCTCTGTGTGATCATCCTTGACATCGTCTATCACGGGCTCCCGGCCATCAGCTGGGAGTTTTTAACTGAAGGGCCACGCAACCTCGGCCGTGAAGGAGGCATCTTCCCCGCGATCGTCGGCACCGTCTATCTGGTTGCCGGGGCAATCGCAATAGCCCTCCCAATCGGTATCGGGGCTGCGATCTACCTGAACGAATATACGGTAGAAGGACGGATCACACGGATTATCAGGGCAGGAAACGATCTACTGAATGGCACCCCTTCGATAGTCTTTGGTCTCTTCGGCTTTGCGTTTCTTGTCCTCTTTGTCGGGCTTGGTGTCTCACTCCTCGCTGGCCAGATAACCCTTGCACTGATGATCCTTCCGACAATTGTGAGAACAAGCGAGGAAGCCCTGAAATCCGTTCCTGACTCGCTCAGGCAGGGAAGCCTGGCACTTGGCGCAACCCGGTGGCATACGATATCGAGGGTGGTTTTACCTGCTGCTGCTCCGGGCATCCTGACAGGGACAATTCTTGGGATCGGACGGGCAGCAGGTGAGACCGCACCGCTCCTCTTTACTGCTGTTGTCTTCTCGAAGAGGTATCTGCCGACATCGGTCTTTGAGCCGGTCATGGCCCTCCCCTATCACCTCTTTGTGCTTGCAACAAATGTTCCCGGAGCAGATACCCAGAAGTACGGGACGGCACTCGTCCTCCTTACCCTGGTCACCTGCATCTATGCAGTTGCCGTTCTGATGAGAAGATATGCAAAAAAGACTATTCAATGGTAGAAATCATGAAGGAATACGCACTTGAAACAAAGGATCTCAACCTCTCCTATGGCGATACCCAGGCGCTCATCGATATCTCAATCCGGGTTCCGGCCCGGCAGGTGACTGCGCTCATCGGCCCGTCAGGATGTGGGAAATCAACCCTGCTCCGGTGTTTTAACAGGATGAACGACACCATTTCAGGCTGCCGGGTCAGCGGATCCATCCGGTACCATGGTGAAGAGATTAACAATCACCAGACCGATGTGGTTGAATTACGGAAACGGATCGGCATGGTCTTCCAGCAGCCAAACCCCTTCCCAAAATCCATCTATGAGAACGTCGTCTATGGCCCGAAGGTTCATGGCATAAAAGATCGGGAAGAGCTTGACAGAATCGCAGAAGAGAGCCTGCACGGTGCTGCTCTCTGGGACGAGGTGCAGGATCGTCTGCATGATGCCGCCCGCTCACTCTCAGGAGGCCAGCAGCAACGTCTCTGCATCGCACGCAGCCTCTCGGTTGGACCGGATATTATCCTGATGGATGAACCATGCTCTGCACTTGATCCGATCGCAACATCAAAGATCGAGAACCTGATCGCTGATCTGAAGAACGAGTATACCGTGGTGATCGTCACCCACAACATGCAGCAGGCTGCCCGGGTCTCAGATTACACCGGTTTTATGTATATGGGAAAGCTCATAGAATTCGATACGACACCCACCATCTTTGAGCGGCCACAGGAAGAACTGACAGAGAATTACATTACGGGGAGATTTGGGTGATTCTGATGAAAGACCATTACCACCAGGAGCTGCTATCCTTTAAACAGGCCGTTGAGCAGTACAGCATCTTTGCCCAGACGATGCTCCGTGACTCTTTTGATGCCTTCACACGCCTGGATCGTGAGCAGGCATGCGAGATAGCCGGAGGCATGGAGAAGTACTGTATCATAACAGATGCACCAGACGGCTCCCCGGCAATGCACCAGGAACTCGAGGTTCCGCGGAAACTCTTTCTCAGGCTGAGATCTGACCAGCTCGAAGAGATGGGACTCAGGCTTCTGGCACTGCACCAGCCTGTCGCAAAAGATCTCAGAACCATCGCCTGCTGTATGAATCTCGTCTCATCAGCAGAGCGTATCGGCAGGTATGGAAAGGATATCTGTCACTGCATCTATAAGCTCCCGCCGGGTGAGCATGTCAGGGATATGGCTGGCCTGAGGGAGATGGCAACGCGTTCACTCTCGATGCTTGACGATGCACTCCGGGCATTTGAGACAGGGGAGATCAGCCTTCTTGAAGGTTTCTCAGACCGTGATGATATCATCGACCAGATGCGCTATACAATATATGAAGACTGCATCCGTATCATGGAAGAGGAACCTGAAACTATCCGGTTCTGTACCAATTACCTTCTCATCGCCCGTTATCTTGAACGGTGTGCCGATCATGCCTGTAAGGCAGCAGAGAAGATCCATTACATGGTCTCAGGTGAGCGGGTCGATATCAGGTGACATGGGGCATCTCATCCTCTGAGCACCCTTTCTTTATCAGTTGTTGCCGCCTATCTGTTCATGATGACTCCTCGATCCGGCATCCCCGAACTGCTCGCACCCGCAGGCTCGCGTGAGGCATTCGAGGCTGCTGTTGCAGCAGGAGCAGATGCCGTGTACCTCTCGGGCAGGCGGTTTGGCGCACGTGCGTTTGCAGATAATTTTGATGATGACGCACTTGCCAAAACCATCCGGGATGCACATGCCCGGGGTGTCCGGGTGTATGTCACCGTCAATACCCTCATTCTGGATGATGAACTTCCAGCTGTTGCCAGTCACCTCGTTGCACTCTTCAGGATGGGTGTCGATGCGGTTCTCGTCCAGGACATGGGCGTCATCAGGCTTGCACGCGAGATTGTTCCGGAACTGCCGCTCCATGCATCCACCCAGATGACGATCCATTCAGCTGAAGGAGTACGGTATGCAGCCCGGCAGGGGATCAGGCGTATCGTCCTTGCCCGTGAACTTTCACGTGAGGAGGTCAGGGACGTCACGGCATCAGCAGCAGCTATCGGGGTCGAAACCGAGATCTTCGCCCATGGCGCCCTCTGCATGGGGTATTCGGGCCAGTGCCTCCTCTCGTCTGTCATCGGTGGAAGGAGCGGGAACCGCGGGAGATGTGCCCAGCCATGCAGGCGCCTCTATGCACCGGTCATTGGAGAGACAGACAATGTGGGCTGTATACTGCAGGATAGAACAGCAGAAGAGCAGGCAAGCTATCTCCTCTCCCCCCGTGATCTTGCTATCTACCCGCGATTACCAGAGATCCCGCCTGTTGCAGCAGTCAAGATCGAAGGAAGAATGAAGTCTCCGGAATATGTCGCCACCATCACCTCCCTCTACCGGCAGGCACTTGATGCCATCGCAGACGGCACGTTCAGCCCTGAAGAAGACGACCTGCTCCCTGCATACTACAGTTTCAACCGGGGCTTTACCCGGGGCCATCTCTTTGGTGCACTGGGCCCGACCTTCCTCTCGGAAGAGAGGCCCCACCACCGGGGTGTCTCCTTTGGGATTGTCCAGTGGTACGATCGGATGCGCAGCGAGGCTGTCATCGGCGATCTCAGGGGGGCAAAACCTGAGATTGGGGATGGTATTGTCTTTCTCTATGGCGGCGAGGAGGATGTCGGGTGTGAGATCAGGCAGACGGTGAGAGAGCGGGACGGGCGGGTCAGGATACCTGTTCCCTCACCTGTCAGGAGAGGTGCTGTTGCAGCAATCAATAAACGGGCATCTGTTGAGCGGGCAGCAGCAGATCTGATCGCATCCTACCACCATGGGGGAGGGAAAGAGATCCCTGTCATCACCTCGGTTGATCTAGAGAGCGATCACCTCCGGCTCTCGGGGCTGATCACCCTGCCGGGAGGAGACCGGGTAACAATATCCGCAGAATCAGAATCCCCGATGGCTGCGGCAGTCAATAAACCACTTGCCACACACACCATTCTGGATCTCCTGCACCGGACCGGCGATACACAGTTTGTGCTTGAGATAGAAGCTGTTGAGTACGAGGGCGATCGCTTCCTTCCGATCAGGGAGATAACAGCATTGAGGCGGAGGTTCCTTGACGAGGCATCTGATGCCATGATCCGGGCACAGGAGCCGGACCAGCAGACAATTCTCGATGCCGAAGCACGGCTTTCTGATTACCTGAAGAGAGAAATCCCGCAACAGGGAAGAGAGCGGGTGCAATCCCCGGCATCTGTTGCGGTCTATGCAGGCACACTCCAGCAGGCAGAAGGTGCAATCCGGGGTGGCTGCAACCGGATCTACTATGAACCCGATCTCTCTCTCTCATCCTGTGGAGGGAGGATTGTGACAGACCCGGGCGGCTGGCAGAGAGCGGTTCTTGATGAGTTCAGACAACTTATTGAGCTCTCTTCAGGAGACAATATTGCCATTTTCTGGAAGTTTTCTGATATACCAGGGAAGCAGTTTCTGGACTGCGCACTCAGCATCCTGCCTGAGGCAGTCAGCATCGGTATCCGGGGCGTCATGGCCGGCAGTCCGGGAATTGCAGAGGCTGTCCACACTATTGCTCCTGGTATTGAAATTGCAGGTTCATCTGCTCTTAATATCACTAACCATGATGCATTTCAGGAGGTATCAGATCTCTTTGGATCAATTGCCCTCTCCCGGGAGCTCAGGCTAATTGATCTGGTGACGATCGGATCGCGGGTTGATGGATCAGTTGAGTTCTTTGTGCAGGGCCTTGTCCCTGCAATGATAACAAAACAGTGCATTGCCCGTGGACGGCATCCCTGCCCGTCCGGTGCTGAAAAGAGGCTCATTGCAATCCGTGACAGTACAGGAAAAGCGTTTCCGGTCAGGGTGGATTGCGAATGCAGAACCATTATCTCCAATGCAGTTGAGACCTCTCTGATAGACCATCTCCCTGCCATCATTGATGCAGGCGCTGCGGTGCTTGCAATTGAGCTTCGGGGCAGAACCAAAACCTATGCAGAAACCGTCTGCCGCGCCTACAGGGATGCCCTCAATGGCGGCGATATCACCCGGCTGAAAGAAGAGATAAAGAACGTCTCATGGGGCGGGATCACAACCGGCCCGTTCCTGAAAAGGGATCTCGCATGAACTATATCATATCAATTCATACACCTGACAGAATCGAACCGGCAGCAGCAGAGAAGCCATATGCACTTGAGATCCGCCTCGATCTGATGGATCCTGTTTCTCCGGAGAGACTTGGGGTGATCAGATCCCGCATTGATACACCAATCCTCCTGACACTCAGAAGCAGGGAAGAGGGAGGCCGTTTCCAGGGTGATGCCGATGAATGGAGAGCTATCATATCCCCACTGCTGGCATATGCGGATATGGTGGATATTGAGGAGCGGTTCTCGCTCCATGCAGGGTGGGTTCGTTCACAAGGCAGACAGATAATAGCCTCCTATCATGCTGACCGGATGCTCACAGCCGGTGAATTTTTCGATTGCGTCCGCAGGCTCAGATCATTTGGTGATATCCCAAAGATTGTGCTTGCCCCGGGAAACGATGATGACGCTGTCACCCTCCTCTCCTGGCTGGTGGCATCAGAAAAGCCAATTGCTGTCTCAATCATGGGATCCGGATACTCCTGGCTCAGGCCGGTCCTGCTCCTGCTGGGATCACACCTTGCCTTCTGCCATGCAGGAGATGAGACAGCAGCTGGCCAGTTCCATATCAGTGAGATGAGAGAGGCTCTCCGCCTTCTCAAAGGAA
Organism: Methanocalculus natronophilus; assembly: GCF_038751955.1. Lineage (NCBI taxonomy): Archaea > Methanobacteriati > Methanobacteriota > Methanomicrobia > Methanomicrobiales > Methanocalculaceae > Methanocalculus > Methanocalculus natronophilus. The sequence goes on from NZ_JBCEXH010000003.1 coordinate 207,969, forward strand.
CCCGCTGAACCGCTCTTTCATCAGGAGTGCATCCATCAGGACAAGCGCGAGCATGCACTCCGCAACCACAAGAATTCGTGGCACAATGCAGGGGTCATGCCTCCCTCTGATGCGGATCGTCGTCTCGTCTCCGTTTTTATCAACCGTCTGCTGGGGCAGGGCAACAGACGGTGTCGGCTTGACTGCAACCCTGATGCGGATCGGCTCACCACTGGATATCCCCCCGAGGATACCCCCGGCATGGTTTGTTGCAAACCCGGACTGCATGAGCGGATCATTCATCTCACTCCCATACATCCCGGCAGCAGCAAAGCCTTCGCCTATCTCAACGCCCTTGACAGATCCGATACCCATCAGTGCACCGGCAATCGATGCATCGAGTTTGCCAAATACCGGATCCCCAAGCCCCGGCGGGCAGCCGTATGCATGCACCCCGATGATCCCGCCAACAGAATCTCCCCGCTCCTGGGCAGCTAGGATCTCAGGTTCAAACAGTGCGGGATCACTGTTCCCGTGTATCTCGCAGATATGGCTCGATACAGTTATTCCCCTGAGTTTCAGGCACTGAATAGCAACAGCCCCCGCCGCCACGCGTGCAGCAGTCTCCCGGCCGGAACTCCTCCCGCCGCCCCGGTGGTCCCGGATGCCGTATTTCTTCTCATAGGTATAATCGGCATGCCCGGGCCTGAAGATATCACGGAGCTCCTCATAATCGCTGCTCTGCTGTGCAACATTTCTGACCAGGATGGCAACCGGCATTCCTGTCGTCTTTCCTTCAAAAACTCCTGAGAATATCTCAATCCTGTCTGGTTCCGGCCGGGGGGACATTGTCGGGCCGCGGCCTGGCCGTCTCCTCTCCATAAGGGCCTGTATATCCTCTTCAGCGAGTGCAATCCCCGGTGGACAGCCATCGACAACAACACCAATCCCCGGGCCGTGGCTTTCCCCGAATGTGGTAACCCTGAAGAGGTTGCCATATGAATTCATGATGCCATCACCTCCCGGATACGGTTGATATCAGGAGTAATTCCGGTAAGAAGCTGAAACTGTGCCGCTGCCTGGTGTATAAACATCTCTGTCCCCGGGATAATGGCACACCCGGCTGCCTTAGCTTTTTTCAGAAGAGGAGTCAAAGGCGGCGTATAGACGAGATCAAAGACCGTAACACCGGGCTGAAGCACCCTCCCTGGAACAGGGAGCTCATCTTCATCCTTCATCCCAAGGGGTGTGGCATTGACGATCAGATCGGCTTTCTGTATCTGATCAACTGGTGCTGCGCTGCATCCGAACCGCTCTGCGAGCGCCTCGCCACGGCGCATGTTCCTGTTGATGATTGTGACATCCATAGCAAGTGCCTGCAGCGCATACACAGCCGCTGCTGCAGCCCCGCCAGCACCGATCACAAGGGCATCAGATCCTTTCAGGCCGGAAAGTGGCAACTGGATCCCGATCCAGTCGGTGTTATGGCCATAGAGCGTTCCGTCACAGGAGACGACCGTATTGACCGCGCCAATGGCATCACAGCCGGCATCAGGCCTGTCAATTGCGGATATCATCGTCTCTTTGAACGGGATTGTGACAGATAGCCCTTTCGCCCCTGCTGCCTGCATCATACTGACTGCATCCAGAGCAGAGTCTGCCTGGAAGAAGAGGTATCGGGCTGGTATTGAGTACTCAGGGAAGAGTGTATTATAGAGATGCGGGCTTCTGCTGTGTGATACCGGATTTCCGGTGATGCCAAAAAGCTGGGGGCTCTCTATTAGATCCTCTATCGCACTGGATCCGATCCGACTCATCACTGATCCAAAATCATCAAGGCTTCGTGCAGGAATGCCGCCGGATCTGTTGATCATCTCTGCGACATCCCTGGCAGTCTCTCCTTTCGTATTCAGGCAGATATCTGCAAGCCCACGGTAGAGAGGGCCACGGATCTCCTGAAGATGGCGGATCTCCCCTGTCGGGTCAAGTGAGGTAAGAGGAGGCCGGCCCCCTCTGCGTGTCCGCTCTTCCAGAGTTTCTGGATCTGCAGTCAGGTGGATGATATGCGAATCGCGCCTCAGCATAAGACGGTTCCTCTCATCCAGCACCGCTCCACCCCCGGTTGCAATCACAGCAGGGCCCCGGGGAAGCCTGCTGATAACGGTGTGTTCCATCTCCCGGAACGCCTCTTCACCTGATGATGAAAAGATCGCACCAATAGAGCACCCTGCTTCCTTCTCTATGAGCTTGTCAGTGTCAAAGAAGGGGAGAGCCAGTTTTCCTGCCAATATCCTGCCAATTGTCGACTTGCCTGTCCCACGAAGGCCGATTAAGATGTACCGCTCCATAATCCTGCACCCCGCAGTATACCCCAGAAATCAGGGAATGATTTTCCGACGCATTCAGCGTCCCTGATACTGACGCCACCAATACCAAGACCAAGTACTGCTCCACTCATGGCTGTCCGATGATCATCCTCTGGATCAATTACCCCTCCATGGAGATTGCCCGGCATGATCCGGATCGCATCACCTGATACAGGTGCCTGGACGCCGACTGTGCCAAGCACCCTTTGGAGGGCGAGAATCCTGTCGCTTTCCTTGTACCTGAGATGTGCAATGCCTCTGATGATGGTCTCTCCCTCTGCAAACGGGGCAACAGCTGCAAGTGTCTGGACAGTATCCGGCATTGCCGTCATGGTGCAGTCGATTCCTGCAAGCCTGTCATGACGGCTGATCTGGTATCCGTCATTGAATGGCTGCAGGCTGCAGCCCATATCCCTGAGGAGGAAGGGGAACTGCCGATCACCCTGGGGTGAGTCCGGGTTCAGGTTTGAAACCCTGACCTCACCCCCACAGACAGCACCAATTGCAAAGAAGTAGGATGATGATGAATAATCCCCCTCAACCCTGTAGATTCTGCCCTGGTAAGCCTGGCCGGCTGCCACCTCAAAGGTCCTGTTGTCAGGTGCAGATGAGGATACCCCAAATGATGCCATCAGGGACCTGGTAATCGCAAGGTAACTCTCTGACACGAGCTCTCCATCAAGAGTGACTGATATATCGTCCTCAGCATATGGTGCTGCCAGGAGAAGCGAGGTGACAAACTGGCTGCTCTCAGCAGACGATATGGTCACATCCCCACCCCTGAGGGTACCTGAGACCTCTATTGGAGGATATCCAAGCTCTCCAAGACAGGTCACCTCACCCCCGATGCTGTTTAAGGCAGATACCAGGGCTCCTATCGGCCGCTTGCACATCCTTTTGCTCCCTGTCAGGACAACCGGCTGATCGGCAAGCAGTGCAACCGATGCCAGAAGACGCATGCTTGTCCCGGAGTTTTTCATATCCAGCACCACACGGCCGCCAGGCCGGAGTTCGCCGCCAGTGCCCTCGATCCAAACTCCTTCCTTTCTCTCTTCACACGCAACACCAAGGCTTTTCAAGGCCTTCAGGGTCAGCAAGGTGTCTTCGGCAACGAGTGGATCCTCGATGAGAGACTCACCTTCAGCAAGTGCAGCTGCGAGAAGGGCACGGTGCGTATAGCTCTTGGATGGCGGGGCCTTCACTGTAAGATGCACTGGATTTGCTTGTTTTTCCAGTGTCACAATCATCCTGGCACCTCGAGGGTCGGGTAGCAGCCAAACTCCCTGATCGGCACGCTGGCCCTGAGTTCAGTAAGTGCATCCAAAAAACCTGGAGCAGCCTCAAAATCAAGGAAGAACCGGTATGTTCCGATACCCCGGCCTGCAGGCCGGGACTCGATCCTTGAGAGATTGATTGAACGTTTTGCAAACGGGGAGAGGAGCCTGTGGAGAAGGCCGGGGATATCCTCACTGGGATCGATTAATATGCTGCACTTGACCGGATCGCGTCCGGTATATGCCGCATCTTCGATCCTGATAAACCGGGTGGTATTTGATGCATTATTCTGGAGGTCACGCATAATAATTGGGATCTGGTAATGAGCAGCAGCAGCACCCGGTATGACTGCTCCCGCATCAATCTGATCCCTTGCTTCTATTGCACTTGCCGCATTGCTGCTTGTATGGACTATCGGGATGGCAAGGCGATCAAACACCTCGCTGCACTGTTCATGCGTCTGGGGATGGGCATATATCACCCTGATATCCTCTACTTTTGAATGTGATGCAAGATGGTGATGAATGGGAAGATAGTATTCACCGGTTATCCAGACACAATAGCGGCAGAGGCAGTCGAGTGTTGGCCCGACACCGCCTGCTTCACTGTTTTCCAGCGGGACAATGCCAATCGCCTCGCCACGTTCTGCCATGGCAAAGACCTGTGCAATCGTTGGAAGGAGGATCGGCTCTTCCCCGTAGAGTCGGAGTGCAAGTTCATGGCTGAATGTCCCAAAGGGCCCAAGCGCTGCTGCTACCATTCCTCCACCACCAGGTCAAGCAGCTTATTTGTGAGCGGGATGGCATCTTTTTGCATTGGCAGTACAAAGGTGCTGTCTGCCTCAAACTCCTGCCTGAACTCCTCTTCACCCTTGTCCCGGATACAATCTCCAATCTCTTTCATGGAGCTGATATAGGTTCTGATCACCAGATCCAGATCCGGGTTGCCAAGGAGCATGCCTCCATAGAGGTCAGGATCCTGTGCGAGTGTCCGTGCCATGAATGCAAGTGATGCATGGGCATTCGGGGTGGCAAACGGGAGGAGATCAGGTATCCGGAGATTCATGATCCTGAGCGTATGGGCAAGGCTTATGCTCTGGACATGAACGAGCCCCTGCATAATCGCCATTGCCCTGTCATGCTCTTCAGGAGAGGTTTCATGCAGATGCATGCCTGCGGCCATACATATCCCGGAAAGCCAGGCATGTGTCCTGTCATCTGCACGAACCGGTGTCATGATCATCTTCTGGCCCCTGAGTGTTGCCATATTCGGCCCAAAGAGCGGGTGAAGCCCGATCACCTGTGCATCAGACTCCATCATGGCAGCAACCGGCATCACCTTCAGGGAGGTGAGATCAGCTATCAGCTGATCAGGTTTCAGAACGGGTGCAATATCCCGGATGACGGCCTCTGTTGCCTGGATGGGAACAGTGACCAGCACAACCCCTGCTGCTTGTGCGAGGGCTCTGTATTCTTCTGCTGATGCTCGTCCGGTCACCTCAACAAGGCAGCCCGCCTCTTCAAAGATCGCCTGGAAGAGCCGGCCCATCTGACCGGTTCCACCGATGATAACCACGTTTTTTCCGTCATCTCTCAATGATGGTCTCATCAATTGCAACCCCGAAATGCCTGCCTCCTGTGGTCAGGTAGCCAAGGATCTGATCCCCTTCCCGCAGATCAACGACACTGATACAGTTGCCGTCTTCCCCGACAAGCCTGACGGTCTCGGCGTTCTGGATAACAGCAGATGCAACCGCCCCGTCCCGTTCTGCCTCGATGAGCAGCATGGGCCGACGCTCAATCTTTACCCTGCCAACCGAAACCGACCTGCTCTTCCCATCAGCTGCAACAGAACTGCCGGTCTGCCCTGCTCCTACCTCGGAGAGGTACCGGGTCTTTCCATCCGGTGCGAGGAGGTACATATGAACAGCTCCTGCATTCACCCTGAAGGGTCTCGGTGATACATAGGGGTTCTCCAGCGTTTCCGCAGCCACCAGAAGCAGCGCTGACGAGGTATTCCCAACAAGCATCCCTTCGCTCTCATTGAGGAGTGAGCAGGTATCAATACAGACCCGATCACCCACGCCAACGGACCGGATCCCGGTCACGGTCAGGGAGACGAGCGGGACGGTCCCACCATCGCCTTCCAGAAGTGCTGCAACAGATCTGATCTCGCCTGGATCATCTGATACCAGGAGGATGCCGCCGACCCCTTTCTCCAGTATGCCAAGCGCAAGCGCTGCTTCCTCTGCATCAGTCACCTCGGCGATTACCTGATCACTTACCGCTACAAGGTTCTCAAGCGGGATGACGGTCCAGTCGGTGGTCCTGACAATGACGCGGCCGTGTTTTGCATAGTCTGCTGCCTGCTCTTCTGTTGCCTTATCCGAGATTTCGATCCTCCGGTAATCCCTCCCCTCGATGAGATCACCATCGGGCGAGGCAATGGGTATCCGGGCAAGCCCTGCAGCCTGCTCTTTTGAATCAAGGAAGAGTGCCGTTGCCCCGCCTTCTATTGCGGCCAGTGCCGCCTCCTTCTTCCAGGGCGATATCTCAACCCAGAACTCCTTCATATGAGATCCCTCTCGATAGCTGCGGGCTTCTCCCTGCCATGAACCACCCGCGTGATGGCATGGACAAACTCGGTTGTATTGGTACGCTGGAAGGCATTGCGTCCCATACAGACCCCTGAACACCCTGCCCCAACAGCATCATCAATCATCCTGAGCGCATCCAGATCACCGCCCTTCTCGCCCCCGGCAACCAGCACCGGAACTGATGAAGAAGAGACGATCCTCGCAAAAGCCTCACTGTCCATCGGGTAGTTCGTCTTGATCAGATCTGCTCCAAGCTCTTCAGCCACACGCACACAATGAGCAACAGCCCCTGGATCATGCGGTTCAATGCCTTCGCCTCTTGGGTAGATCATGATTAAAAGTGGGATTCCCCACCGGTTGCAGTCACGCGAGACGGTTCCCGCTGCCTCAATCATATTCGATTCCTGTGGTGCGCCGAGATTGATATGAATCGAGACCGCATCTGCGCCGAGCGTGATCGCCTCCTCGACTGTGCAGATCAGCACCTTGTCGTTTGGATCAGGGTTCATCTGGGTGCTGGCAGAGAGGTGGATGATTAAACCGATATCCCTCCCCCTTCGGCGGTGGCCTCCCCTCACCATCCCTTTATGGAGGATGATGGCGTTTGCTCCGCCTGCACTCACATTGTCAACGACTGCCTGCATATCCATCAGTCCTTCAATCTGTCCAAGGGTGAACCCGTGATCCATTGGGATTATCACTGTTCTCCCGGTATTTCGATCCATTATCCGTTCAAGCCGGATCTCTTTTCCAATCATGATTCAACCTATCCCTACTATTTCACGAGCCTCGTCAGCTGACCGCTCCTCCATCAGGACCATGCGTGCGGCCCTGAGGAAGGCTGCCGGGTCCGGATGCTGGAAGACATTTCTTCCAATGGAGATTCCTGCTGCACCGCCAAGCATTGCGCCTTCAATCAGGTCAAGCATCGCTGCATCGTCGGTCTTAGATCCGCCTGCCACAACCACCGGGACACTGCATCCTTCTGTGACCTCACGGAATGAATCGGGATCTCCGGTATAGACGGTCTTGACGATATCCGCACCGAGTTCAGAGGCGACACGGGCAGCAAGTTTCACGTACTCCACATCATTTTCATCTGCGATCTTTCTCCCCCTTGGATACATCATCGCCAGAAGAGGCATTCCCCATTCCATGCATTCTATGGCAATCCTCCCGAGGTCATGTATCATTGATGCCTCGGAATCCGCACCGATATTCACATGCACCGATACGGCATCTGCACCCATCTTCAGTGCATGGGTGGGTGAATTGACAATAACCTTGTTATTTGGATCCGGGCCAAGCGAGGTGCTGGCAGAGAGGTGGAGTATTAACCCGATATCCTCACCTGATCGCCTGTGTCCATGGAGGGCAAGCCCCACATGCCCAAGCACTGCGGTGGCTCCTCCTTCTGCAACCGCATCAACTGTGCCGCAGAGGTCGATCAAACCCGGTATCGGGCCCTGGGATACCCCGTGGTCAAGCGGGACAATGATCATTTTGCCCGATCTCCGATCCATGATACGTTCCATCCTGATATCCTTACCATACATAGTATAATCACAACCTTTTGACGCCCTTGAACGGATGAATGTATTCCGTTCGCTCCAGGCGTATCAAAAAAACCAATAAAATGGATAAAAAGCCCTGGCTGGAGGGTTTGCGTTTAAGAAATCGTCTGCGGATAGTAAAGAAGCTGCGCTACCAGTGATAAAAGCATTCACCGGCAAAAAAACATCCACCACGCATTACTACTATGATTGACACCATTTCTATAAATACCTGTGGGTGGCTCGCTCCGTGGCATTCATACTTGGTGATGGTGAACGTGTACGTAGCGGAAACTATGTTGGTGGGAGGGTTAGGCGATCAGACAATCCGGCAATGAACGTTCACGGCTCCGAATCATCCTGATGGTCTCGACTATCGGGTCATTTCTGACTCCCCTGATCGGATCCATGGTGGTGCTTGCCCTGCCGCAGATGGCAGCAGAATATTCTGCAAATGCCATTCTGGTTGGATGGGTGCCAACGATTTACATCCTGGTAACGGCGATGTTTCTCATCCCTATCGGGAGGATCAGCGATATATATGGAAGAAAGAAGGTCTTTCTTGCCGGGATTCTGATCATCGCGCTCTCCTCGTTCTGTGCCCCGTTTTCACCATCATTTCCCTTCCTCATCGCATGCCGGGCACTGCAGGGGATAGGGAGCGCCTGCATCTTTGGAACATCGGTTGCTATCGTCTCCTCGGCATTTCGGAAAGAAGAACTCGGCAGGGCTCTTGGGATAAATGTGACAGGTGTCTATGCCGGTCTTGCGCTTGGCCCGCTTATCGGTGGTCTTCTTACCCAGTATCTTGGATGGCGCAGCATCTTTTTTGTCATGGTGCCGGTCTGCATCCTGATCACTATCATTGTTTGCCGGTTCATTCACGAGGAGTGGATTGATCCCAAATCCCCGCAATTTGATCTCCCTGGCAGTATACTCTATGCAACTCTCGTCTTCTTCGGAGTCACCGGCATCACCATGATCACGCAGCCAGCAGGGGTCATTGCACTCTTTATCTCACTCATCCTGCTTGCCGTCTTCATCCGCCATGGCATGCGGACACCGTTTCCGGTTTTTGATCCCCGGATATTCCTGCAAAACCGGGTCTTTGCCCTCTCAAATACTGCAGCCCTGATCAATTACAGCTCCACGTTTGCAATCTCCTTCCTTCTTAGCCTCTATCTCCAGATAGTGAAGGGGTTCTCTCCACAGTCTGCAGGCCTGATACTTATTGCCCAGCCATTGATGCAGGTGCTCTTCTCACCATGGGCCGGACGACTCTCTGACCGGTATGAACCAGGCATTGTTGCATCCCTTGGCATGGGATTAAATGCACTTGGTCTCTTTGCACTGTCGTCAATTACCGGAGAAACAGGGATTTTGATGCTCATTATGGCTCTCCTCTTCATCGGGTCTGGCATGGCCCTCTTCTCCTCTCCAAATACAAATGCGGTGATGCGATCGGTTACACCAGGAGAGTATGGCGTTGCATCAGCCACCATGGCTACCATGAGACAGGCTGGAATGGCGTTCTCAATGGGTATCACACTCTTCCTCTTCACAATCTACATCGGGCAGGCTGAGATCGGGCCCTCGGAGGCTGCCGCTCTTGTCTCTGCCCAACAGGTGGCTTTCTGGATCTATGCCCTGCTCTGCATCGTGGGTGTTCTGATCTCCCTTGTCCGGGTCCGGCATCCCTGAAGTATGCAAAGGAACCAGTGAGAGGCGGGCCAGGGGATCATATCCGGCAGCTCAGAAAAGCTACTATACCCTGCCAAGAAGGCGTCTCGTATAATCTGTTGCAAGAAACATAACCCCCTGCATCCAGACAATAAGAAAATCGCGTGCAACCGCAAGAAGTGACTCATCGGGAAACTGGGCGTTCCTGACATTCCGAATTGAGTAGTAGGCTAAGAGCAGCCAGATGACTGCAACCGAGGACTGGCCGATAACCGATATCCAGAGGCCCAGTGATGCAAAGATGAAGGAGAGAGAGAATGCAAGCAGGCTTGTAAAACTCGCGGTAAAGAAGTTGACCACAGCACCACGATGGAGCACGTCCTGCAGCTGGGGCAGCAGCATGACTGCCAGAAGGAACGTGATGATCGTAATTGCAATATCCTGCCAGGCCATATATTCTCCAGGTGAGATAAGAGATCACTCTTCTCTCAAAAAACCAACCAGTACTCTTGACGTCCATCCATATGAAGCAGATCAGGTTTCTGGTGTGAGAATGCCGGATCTGCTCTGTGCATGTCAGGCAGAAAGAAGGTACTCAGATGGATGTAATACAGGCAGCATCACTGGAGAAGCGGTATGGGACACTGAAGGCAGTCGACGGCATCAGCTTCTCGGTTAAAAAGGGCGAAATATTTGGTTTCCTTGGCCCAAACGGCGCCGGAAAGACGACCGCAATGAAGATGATCCATTGTGTCTCCGAACGAACCAGTGGAGAGCTTCGTGTCTTTGATATGGATACCAACACCCATCCCCGCGAGATTAAGAAGAGGCTTGGGGTTGTGCCGCAGGAGAATAATCCTGATCCGGACTTCTCAACATATGCCAATCTTGTCATCTATGCGAGGTATTTCGGGATTGCACCGGATGTGGCAGAGGGGCGCGCAGAAGAACTTCTCGAATTCATGCAGCTTGTGGAAAAACGGGACGCTCCTATCGAAACACTCTCCGGAGGGATGAAGCGGCGGCTCATCATTGCACGAGCGCTCATCAATGACCCTGAACTGTTAATCCTCGATGAGCCGACGATCGGACTCGATCCCCAGGCGCGCCATCTCATATGGGAGAAACTGCGCCATCTCAGAACACAGGGCTGCACCCTGGTGATGACAACACACTACCTGGATGAAGCCGAACGGCTCTGTGATCGCCTGGTGATCATGGATCATGGCAGGATACTGGTGGAAGGCACTCCTGAAGAACTTGTCAGGAGATATGCAGGATCGGATATCATTGAGGCTGGTGCAACGCCCGCTGTCTTCTCCTGTCTCGATGCAGCCAATGTCAGATACCAGGTATTTGGAGACATTGTCCAGGTGCATACCGGAGATATACAGGCGGTTGCACATATGCTCATGGAATCCTGCAGTCACGAACGGATCACCCTGCGGAGAGCAACGCTTGAGGATGTCTTTCTGAAGCTGACCGGGAGAACACTCAGGGAGTAAGATGATGGGATTTTTTGGTTTTTCAGCTATTTCACGGGGGGCGCTTGCTGTCTGGCGCCGGAACCTTGATGCGTTTATCAGGACATACCGCGTGAATTTTATTCCCCCGTTTGTCGAACCGGTGCTCTACCTTCTCGCTCTTGGCTATGGTGTCGGCGCACTTATCCAGGATATCGACGGTATCCCCTATCCTGTCTTTATTGCTCCCGCACTTGTCTCTATCTCGGTGATGTTCTCTGCCTTCTACGAATGCACGTATTCAAGTTATGTCAGGATGTATTACCAGAAGACATTTGACGCGATGGTGGCAACCCCGCTCTCAATTGAGGATGTGATCACAGGCGAGATCCTCTGGGGAGCAACCAGGGGAACGATCTATGCGGCACTCATGATACCGGTGCTCTATCTTTTTGGCGTGATCGATATGCCGACATCCCTTCTGCTGATACCATTTGCATTTCCAGCAGGTCTTCTCTTCGCAGCAATCGGACTCTGTTTCACCGCAGTCACACCGAGCATTGATGCACTGAACTACCCTGCCTTTCTCTTCATTACACCGATGTTCCTCTTCTCAGGAACGTTCTTCCCGATCTCCATTCTTCCGGAGACTGTTCAGTATTTTGCATTTCTCTTCCTCCCCCTTGCAAATACCGTCAATATCAACAGGGCGATAACAATGACGGAGTTCTCGCCTCTTGTCATCTTCAATATCATCTGGGTGCTTCTGGCAGCAGCTCTTGTCTTTAGTATCGCATTGAAGCTGATGAAGCGGAGACTGGAAGATTAAGGGCTCTTCTTTCTCTCTCTTTGAGAGAAGAGCCCGGGATGACCGGGGATATAAACGGGTGAACTGGCCAGTGTGATGGACTTCCCATCTTCAGATGAGCTGCTCGTTATTCTGAAAACCTGAGATAATAACAGGCCCCCAGTTCGAGTTTCTCACCCGGAGCGAGTTTTCTGAGGTTACTATCGGCATGCTCAAGGCAGACGTATGATCCACAGCAGCCGTATACCTGGGCTCCGATGGCATCCTCCCCGCATATGGAACACTTTTTTTGGGTCATTTTCTTCCCCTGGAACAACTGGTATGCAAACAGAAGGGTATAGTAGTATCCCACCCTGTCGTCTGTCAGATCATGCCTGTTCTCTCACGACCCATCTGAGTAAGGTTCTCAAGGCCCATGACTGATATTGATAGGTTTTTGTCTGCAGGCAGCTATTCATCTCTTGTTTACTGAAGTGCTATGAAATTGGTAGCAGATAGTCAAAATACCGACACACCGTCAAGATTAAAGCACAAGTTATATATATAAGTAAAACGGTATACAGTGTATGCTCTCGCCGGGGGAGATAAAAAAAGAGATCGAAGAACGCTTAAAGGCGTACCTCTCCAGAGACAAGTCTGGCATTCGGAAAGAACTGCTTACTCTCTTCATCCGTATCCGTTCACTTACCATATCAGAAATTCATGCCCGTCTCAACGAGAGGTTCAGTATCAGCATCAAAGCAGTCGCATCAATGGTTGGAATCATTGCATCAAGGATTGGTATTCTTCATGTTCGGCGAAATGCCGAAGGGACGAACAGCGTCTATGAAGTAAAGGAACAATACCTGGATGTGATGACCCGCATTGTTGCTGCGAGCTGATCTCAAACCTCCTTTTTTTTACCGAAGAACCGCTTCAATCAGAACCATTTTAATCAACCTCTTCCCATTAATCTGGTACATGATACACCCGTTTGGAGATGCAACCGGTACGCCGGATATCACCGTCACAGAAGATGTGCGCACATATATAAAAGATCGTGGATGTGACTTCCGTGTCTGTACGTCCTGTGGAGGACCGATACTTCTTCCGACCACCATAAAAAGGCCAAAATCAACAGATATATCTATTCCAGTCGGCGATTATACGCTTTATATCTCCCGTTACCAGGTGAAGTGGATCCAGACAATCAATATGCAGATGATCCCCCGGTATTTTGGCCAGGGGAGTTTTGATGAGTATTGAAGAGCTTGAACATACTGCTGATGTGAGGATACGAATCACAGCAGAAACCCGGGAAGAGCTGTTTGCACGTGCAAGCGAAGCGCTCTTTGGCATTCTCTATACCGGGGAGTGCATATCTGCTAACACCAGGAGCTTCCAGGTATCTGCAGACAGTGACGAGGATCTCCTCTGGGAGTTCCTCTCAGAACTTATTTACATCTCGGAGACGGAGTTCTTTGTTGTCTGCAAAACAGAGATCAGGTTTACTGAAGACGGGCTTTGTGCAAAAATCCATGGGGAACCATTCGTTACAGGCAGGCATGGTGGAGGGCGTGAGGTAAAAGGCATCTCCTATTCAGAGCTCTCAATAGAGAGCGTGGAAGATGGATTCTCTGCTTTGATTATCTTTGATGTATGAGGTGAAGAAATGCTGCACGGTATTCAACATGTCGGGCTTCACGAATGGGATGTTCCGGTTGGCTATGCTCCTGATATGAGGGTTTCCGGGAGATTGTACCTCTCTGAAGCACTTGGCAGGACTCTTGAAGAGGGAGCTGTCCGCCAGTGTGCAAATGTCGCAACCCTTCCCGGAATCATCGGGCATTCATATGGGATGCCGGATATCCACTGGGGATATGGGTTTCCAATAGGTGGTGTCGCCGCGTTTTCGAGGGACGGGGGGGTCATCTCGCCCGGTGGCGTTGGCTTTGATATCAACTGTGGTGTCAGGCTGATCACCATACCGCTTGAAGCCCGTGATCTGAGGGATCTTGAATCGATCATCGCACGCCTCTATGATGGCGTGCCAACCGGTGTGGGCTCAAAGAGTTCTTTTTCCCTCTCCCGGTCAGGGCTTCTCGATCTCGTTTTGGAAGGCTCGCCCTATGCAATCAAAGAAGGATTTGGCCTTCCCGAAGATGCATCACACTGTGAGGAGGGCGGGTGCATGAAAGAGGCGAGCCTTGAGTCTCTCAGTGATAAAGCAATACAACGTGGCATCCCCCAGTGCGGCACCCTTGGATCAGGAAACCATTTCCTTGAGCTGCAGGTGGTATCTGAGATCAGGGATAGAGAGGCAGCAGATACATTTGGTATCACTGAAGGGATGGTCTGCTGTATGATCCATTGCGGCTCCCGTGGATTTGGCCACCAGGTCTGTACAGATCATATCAAAACACTTGATAAAGCCTCGAAGAAATATGGAATCAAACTTCCGGACCGCCAGCTTGCCTGCGCCCCGCTCACCTCACCGGAGGGGGAGGGGTACTTCTCGGCGATGGCAGCAGCTGCAAACTATGCCTGGGCAAACCGCCAGATTATCACCCACCAGGTACGAACAATCTTTGAGTCGGCCTTTGGCATCGCATACAGGGAGATGCCGCTTGTCTATGATGTTGCGCATAATATAGCCAAATGGGAGATGCATGAGGTGGATGGAGAGAATAGCGAGGTCTGCGTCCACCGGAAAGGTGCAACACGGGCCTTTGGCCCCGGCAGACACGAGCTCCCCGGCAGGTATCAGAAAACCGGGCAGCCGGTGATTATTCCCGGAAGCATGGGGACCGCATCATACCTGCTCCGTGGAACAGATACAGCCATGCAGAAAACATTTGGCAGTACCTGCCATGGCGCGGGGAGGGTGAGCAGCAGGAAGGCTGCAAAGAAAGCTGTCAGGGGAGCAGACATTTCAATGGAACTCAGGAAACAGGGGATCATTGTGAAAGCACCTTCTGGCAATGCAATCGCTGAGGAAGCACCGCAGATGTATAAGTCAAGTGACGAGGTGGTGCGGGTTGTTGATGAAGCCGGGCTCTCGACGATCGTTTCCCGCCTGATGCCACTTGGCGTTATCAAAGGATGAAAGAGTGGAGTTGATATTCGGATGAAAGGAGCACCCCCTGCACTGATATGGGAAGACAAAATGATGTTCCAGAGACTGATCGATGACTGTGTTGGCTCCTGCGAGCTGGTAACCCCACAGCTCCTCGCAGCCCCGTTTTACCGGGGGCGGTTTGGCGCACTTGTTATCCCGACAGGCTTTGCAAATAAGGACTACTCCCGTGTACTTCCGGCATTGCGGGCAACAAAAGGGCGGATAGAGCGTTTCCTGAGCTCAGGCGGAGAGATGCTTGTGTATGGCGGGGGCGGCGATGTGCCTGACTGCTATGACTGGCTCCCCTTCAAGGTGTGCTACAACTTCGAATACGGACCCCGAAAAATTACGATCAGGAGAGAGGGGGATGCCTCGCGCCTGCTGGAAGGATATGATCCGGATGCCTTTGAGTGCGATGGCTACTTTACCGGGTATGAAGGTGAAGCAGTCGCAGAAACAGATGCTGGCCACCCTATCCTCATTGAAGAGATGATAGGCTCAGGCCGCGTCATACTCACGACAGCACATGAATATCCATCACGTGCCTTTCTGACCGACTTCTGTTCATTGAAAAAGGAAAACTTCTTTTAGCTGGAACAGGTATGGTTGTTAGTGTTCCATTATGCACCGGTATAGTATTGCCCGCGATTCATCTGCCGATGACCTCGAATCGGTCCTGATGGCATTTCATACCATCCTCTCAGGCCTGCCCGTAACCGGAAGGTCAAAAGATAAGCCCGGCCTCCGGATAGAGGGTGGAAAAGCAGTTGACAGAGCCTATACGGGACCTGTTCTCGAAGAGGTGCTTGTGAAAAACCAGCTGGTGAAAACAAGGCCAGCAGAAGGCGCATATAAAGGAATCCCTGTGGTGGTTGCCCCTGTCAGGGACCTTGATGGAGATGTAATCGGCGCGATAGGTGTTGTTGATATAACCGGCATATTTGATCTTGCCACACTTATGGAACACCAGTCATTCATCCTCAGGCAGGTCTGTGGGACAGACCCCTGCCCAATTGATACAGAACAGATTATGGCAAAAAGGTAATTGCGATGACAAGTGCTGCGTTTAAGATTCTGAAGATCCTGGATGCATATGGTGAGCGGGTATCCGGGGAAACGATCAGCAGGGAGCTGGGCATCAGCAGATCAGCTGTATGGAAACATATCCAGGAACTGAAAAAACTTGGCTATGAGATTGAAGCCAGCCAGAAAGAAGGGTATCTGGTGACAAAGAGGACCACGCAACTGGTTCCCTATGAGATACAGCGTCTCCTCAAAACCAAAAAAATTGGATCTGATATCCATTATGTCGCAAGTACTCCTTCCACAATCTGGCTTGGCAAGCAGATGATAGGGGAGATTAAAGATGAGATTCCCGAGGGTCTTGTTATATTAGCCGAGGAGCAGACCGGCGGCATTGGGAGGCTTGGGCGTTCCTGGGCATCCCCTGCAGGCGGCATCTGGATGACAATCGTCCTCAAACCAGAAATCCCAATTGCACGGGTTTTTTCGATAATGATGGCCTCGTCAGTCGCTGTGGCACGGGCGATCAGGAGGGAGTTTGATCTTGGAGCATTAATCAAATGGCCTAACGACATCTTCATAGGGGATAAGAAGGTGGCCGGAATGCACCTGGAACTCTCGGCAGAAGCAGATACCATTCATTACTGCCTTCTTTCCGTTGGCATAGACGTCAATGTCTCGGTACCTGATCTGATGCCCGTCTTAAACCGTGAAGTGACGTCGATCTCAGCTGAGCTTGGCTATGATGTTGATCGATCCAGGTTTCTGGCACGTGTCCTGACTGAGTTTGAACGCCGGTATGGACTTGTGGAGCATAATGAATTTGAAGCCCTCCTCAGGGAATGGAAGAGTCTCTCCTGTACCCTTGAACACCGGGTTGAGATCAGGACACTGAAGAAGACATTTGTTGGCGAGGCAATTGACATCGATGAGCATGGTGCCCTGATCATCAGGAAAGACAACGGCAGGATTGAGCGGGTTATCGCCGGGGATTGTTACCTCCTCTGATCCCCCGTCTCGCCCCCGGCACCACTCTTTTTTTATCGTCAACCAGCATAGTACATTCAGGTTGACGATGTACGGGGATATTGAATATGCGCAGATATTGACAAAAACCGCAGCATTTACAGCACTCATCGCAGTCGGTGGCTGGGTATCAGTTACCATTCCGGTGCTGCCGCTTGTTCCCTTCACCCTCCAGACACTCTTTGTCCTGCTTGCAGCAGTTGTCATGAAACGGCATGCAGTCTATCCCGTCGGCTTGTATATCCTGCTTGGCATCTGCAACCTGCCGGTGTTTCATAACGGAACTGCCGGAATCGGGATACTCCTTGGGCCAACCGGAGGATTCATAATCGGGTTTCTCCCGGCAGCATTCATCGCAGGATTCTGTATGGAGCAGACATTCAGGTTTGCTGATATCATGGGACTTGCCGCAGCAACCGTTGTCATCCTTGGCTTTGGAGCTGCATGGCTTGCCTTCTCAACAGGGATGCCGATTGCTGCTGCAGTAGCAATTGCCGTCCTCCCGTTTATTCCAGGAGATATCCTGAAAGCAGGAGCAGCTCTTGTCATTGGAAAAAGGCTTGTATGATTGAACTGACAGATATCCGGCACAGGATACTTGATATCCCGTCACTCTCGCTGCCAGAGGGGGTGACAACGGTTCTTGGCAGGAATGGTGCCGGAAAAACCACGCTCCTCTCACTCTGTGCAGGTGTCGCGCTGCCTGAGAGGGGTGTGGTGGAGATTGAGGGCACCCCTCCCCGGCAGCTCGAGATTGGCTGGGTATCTGAATTTCCAGATAGAAATATCCTCTTTGACTCGGTTTTTGATGAGATTTCTGCTCCTCTCCGGTTCCGGAGGTGCACAAATGATGAGATCACACGCAGAACCAGGGAGATCATCGAGAGGTTCTCCCTTGATCATCTGACGGGACGGAGAACCCGCACGCTCTCCGGGGGAGAGAAGGTGCTTGTCAGTCTTGCAACAGCACTTGTAACTGATCCAGTACTGCTTGTGATTGATGAGGCAGACTCGCATCTTGACAGGGCAACGGCAGAGAATCTGCAGGAGATGATTCGGATCTCCCCGCCACGATACCTGCTCCAGAGCACCCAGTTCACAGGCACCGCCTCTGGATCAGATCACCTGGTTATCATGGAGAAGGGGCGGGCAACCGTGGAGTTGATCTGAGAATGAAGATCAGTGCAGGTTCTCTAAAGTATCAGCAGGGCTCATTTCAGCTCTCAGTCACCCAGGTATTTGGAGACGGCATTCATCTGGTGACCGGCAGAATCGGGTCTGGGAAAAGCACACTTTCACTTCTCCTCTCCGGCCAGCTTACGCCAGAGTCCGGGAGTGTGACGCGGGCCGGGATCACATCATGTATCATAACGCTTCAGTTCCCCGAATACCATATAACCGGAGCAACAGTAACAGAAGAGATCAAGTCATGGGGAATAGATCCCTCTGCAATCGACACTGCAATTGTACCTGATGTTTTTCTTGATCGTGATCCCCTGACACTCTCCCGGGGTGAATTAAAACGCCTCACACTCGCCTGTGCTTTTGCAAAAGAACCCGACCTGCTCATTATGGATGAGCCGTTCTCTTCTCTTGACACGGAGATGAAAGACTGGCTCTGCAACCAGATCAGGGTGAGGCGGCATGGTATTACCATTATATTCACGCATGAACGCGAAACACTCCCGGATGCAGATTATTATTATGAGATGAGCGACGGCAGCCTTCATTCTGCAGGATATGATCCTGAAGAGAGAGATGGTAGGGAACTGTTTGGATCACCCCATGTACAGGGCCAGGGTCAATTGGGAGATCCGGTAGCAGAAGAGCGCTCTCCATCTGAAGAAGAGAAGCCGGTCTTTCTGGATCCGAGATTGCGGCTCTTCTCTGTCCTCTGCCTCTCTCTTGGAGCATTCATGAGTATTGGGGGTGCAGTGATCGCACTTGCCTGGTGGGTCATCGCCGCCTGGGGCCGATGGAAGCTGCCCAATCGAACTGTCGCTCTTCTCCTGCTGATCCTGGTTCTGGCACCGGCTCTTGGAACAGAGCTGCTTGGAGGTGACGGACTATCGTATGGAATCCGTATCGGCACCATCCTCTTCCTCTCATTCTGGGCATTTACCGAATATCGCGGTGGAGAGCTGCTCAATCTGTTTGTCTGGGCAGGGACCGACCGGCTTGGGTTTGATATCGGACTTGCAGCCGAGATGACGATGCAGGGCATTCATCTTGCCGTATCTGACATCAGGCAGATCATCTTCGCATATGATATCAAAGGGTATCAATTCACCTGGAAAACAATTATTCCTGCTTCCATTTCCTTATTAACCCTTCATATTCGCCGATCTGAGGAGATGGCACACCTTCTTGCCATACGGGGTTTTCGCGGAGGCGGTACATGGATCCCGGTTTTTTCAAGGGGGCAAAAGGAGCCATATCTTACTCTGATTGCATTAATACCTCTGATTTTAGCTTTGATCACGCTTTGGTGAATTATTTATACTATCAGGTGTAATTTCTGAGAGGCTCGTTTTTTACAATTCCTCAGCCCACGAGGTGTTTAGATGACATTATCAGGAAACTCAAGAGTATACATCACGGATACCACGCTGAGGGATGCACATCAATCGCTCATTGCTACCCGCCTTAGAACCGAAGATATGGTACCGCTTGCAGAAGAGATCAACAACATTGGTTTCTTCTCGGTCGAGGCATGGGGCGGAGCTACCTTTGATAGCTGTATCCGGTTTTTAAACGATGATCCATGGATGAGACTTCGTGCACTCAAGGAGGTGCTTCCGGACACTCCCATTCAGATGCTGCTGAGAGGGCAGAATCTGGTCGGGTACCGGCATTACCCTGATGATGTTGTTTCAAAATTTGTAGAGGCTGCTCATCGGAACGGGGTTGACATTTTCCGGATTTTTGATGCCTTAAACGATATCCGGAATATGGAGAGCTCCATGAAGGCCGTCTCTGACCTTGGTGCACATATGCAGGGTGCAATCTCCTATACCACAAGTCCTGTCCATACGATTGAAACATTCATCGATATGGCAGAGGAACTCTATTCGCGTGGGTGCGACTCGGTCTGCATCAAGGATATGGCAGGTCTGATCATGCCGGAGGCAGCACGGGAACTGATCTCGGGGATTAAGAAGAGAACAGATCTCCTGGTCGATCTCCACAGCCACTCCACAAGCGGAACCGCCATCATGAGCTACCAGGCGGCAATCGAGGCAGGTGTTGATATCCTTGACACAGCTATGTCCCCGTTTGCCTTTGGCACATCCCAGCCTGCCACCGAGAGTGTCGTTGCGGCACTTATCGGGACACCGCGTGAGACGGGGCTTGATCTTCTGGCTCTCCGGAAAGTCCGCAATATCTGTATGGATATCAGGAGGAAGTACAATGCGCTTGTGGATCCGATATCTGAGCGGGTGGACAGCGATGTGCTCGTCTACCAGCTCCCCGGCGGGATGATCTCAAACCTTGTCTCCCAGTTAAAGGAGCAGGATGCGATTGAGAAGCTCCAGGATGTCTTTGACGAGATTCCAAAGGTCAGGGAAGATCTCGGGTATCCGCCGCTTGTCACACCAACCAGCCAGATCGTCGGGACACAGGCTGTATTAAACGTCCTGATGGGCGCCCGCTACCAGAATGTCACCAAAGAGGTGAAAGACTACATTCATGGTCTTTACGGGCGGCCTCCTGCAGCTATCAGCGAAGAGATCAGAACGCTGATCGCAGATGGCAGCGAGATGATAACAGTTCGTCCGGCAGATCTGCTCGAACCAGTCTATGAGATGATGAAAGAGGAGGCAACAGCACAAAATCTCGTTAAACAGGAGGAGGATATCCTGACGTACATCCTCTATCCCGCTATCGCTCCTGCGTTTCTCCGTGGAGAGAAGACTGCTGAGCCGATCCCATCTGTCAGCAAAGAGGCATCCTCCTCCTCCTCCTCTTCAGGATTCCCCCAGGCAATGGAGGTCGAGGTTGATGGAGAGATCTTCTCTATCAGGATCGTCTCTGTTGAAGGAAGTACGGTCTCTGCACCTGTTGGAAGCACTGTCAAATCCCAGATCCCAAGGGGTGATCTTCCCGGCGGTGTAAAGAGCAACATGCAGGGCATGGTTCTTGATATAAAGGTTGCACGTGGCCAGGAGGTGAAGAAAGGGGAGACATTACTCGTCCTGGAGGCGATGAAGATGGAAAACCCCATCCAGAGTCCTGCTGACGGGAAGGTTTCAGAGATTTTTGTCGATGTCGGAGCAGTTGTTCAGAACGGAGATATCCTGCTGGTGATCCAATGAGCTATTTTGATAAGGTGCTCATCGCAAATCGTGGCGAGATTGCGATCCGGGTGATGCGTGCCTGCAGGGAGCTGGATATTGAGACAGTTGCCATCTATTCAACTCCTGATCAGAATGCACTCCACACAAAATATGCAGATGAGGCATTCCATATCGGTGAGGCGCATCCTTCGAAAAGCTACCTCAATATCGAGAGGATTATTGAGATCGGAGAGATCAGTGGAGCTGAAGCTGTCCATCCGGGATACGGGTTTCTTGCAGAGAACTATCATTTTGCCGAGGCTGTTGAGAAATCTGATCTCACCTTCATCGGGCCTTCCTCACAGACCATCCATATGATGGGATCCAAGCTTGATTCCAAAGAGACGATGAGTGCGGCAGGTGTTCCGGTTCTCCCCTGGACAAAGGGAGGTGTACGATCTCCCGAGGCAGGAATTGCGTTTGCTGAAGAGATTGGCTACCCGGTGATTGTGAAGGCAAGTGCAGGCGGCGGCGGAATAGGCATGCAGATCGTCTGGAAACCAGAGGAGCTGGCTGGTGCAATCGAGAAAGGGATGCGGATAGCCGAGTCTGCATTTGGAGATCCAACGATCTTTATTGAGAAGTATCTCGACAAGCCCCGCCACATTGAGGTTCAGGTCCTAAGTGACTCCCATGGAAACAATATCCATCTCTTTGAGCGTGAATGTTCAATCCAGCGGCGCCACCAGAAACTGATTGAGGAGGCCCCCTGTCCGATCATGACACCTGAGCTCCGTGAACAGATGACCGGATCGGCTCTTACTGTTGCTGAATCGTGTGATTATACAAATGCCGGCACTGTCGAATTCCTCTATGCAGATGGGGAGTACTATTTCATGGAGATGAATACCCGCCTGCAGGTGGAACATACCATCACCGAGATGATAACCGGCATCGATATTGTCAGGCAGCAGATTGCGATTGCAAGCGGTGCTGAGCTTGCCTATGAGCAGGATGATGTCACCCTGCGTGGGCATGCGATTGAATGCCGGATCAATGCAGAGGATCCCCTGAATAACTTTGCAGCCGATCCAGGCAAGATTGTCAGGTACCGATCCCCGGGCGGGCCGGGCATCAGGGTTGACTCAGGGATTCATGTCGGCTATGCTATCCCGCCCCAGTATGACTCCCTGCTCTCAAAACTCTGCGCTTATGGCCTCACCAGAACAGAGGCGATTGAGAGGATGCGGCGTGCGATTTATGAATATGTCCTCCTGGGTGTCAAGACGACGCTCCCCATGCATCTTGCGCTGATGTTTAACCGCCATTTCATCGAAGGAAACACCCATACACATTTCCTCCAGGAAGAACAGATTATGCGGAATATCCGGAGGTTCTATCGTGAGGAGGAGTCCAGAATGCAGACACTGGCTGCATCTCTCAGGCAGGGAAAAGAGACTGCGGCTATCACCGCAGCACTCAACGTGTATGTGCACCATATGAAGAAGAACGGATGAAGCGTCATCCAGTCATTTCCCTCCCCCCAACACATCTCTCATATTTTCTCTCTCTCTGACTTCTTCTGTCTCTTTCTCTCACACGCCTCATCCATCCGCCACGCTGTTTCCAACCCAAATAGCCTTCTGCCTCTCCATAACCTGTCCTCCGCCAGTCACACTGTTTCTTACCCCACAACCTTCCGCTTCTCCATCACCCGTCCTCCACCCGTCACGTTTTTATGAGAGAGCCGCTTTCCTGCTCCCATATTGAGAGCTATATGGCAAGCTATTTACGAACAGCCAACCTTCTTGTTATGCACATTTCGTGCAATTATTCACCTGCTGCGGTGGCCTAGCTGGTTAGGGCGCCAGACTCATAGGGTTTTGAGCATACGAAAGCGCCATCATCTGGGATATCTGGAGGTCGGGGGTTCGGATCCCCCTCGCAGCACTCCACCAGCAGGTTGGTAATCTAATTTTAAAAGTTGGGCAATATGCGCCGCTTTTCATATTACTTTTGGATTTTTTTGTATTGATATGGGAATTGCCAATGCCATAATTGGACCTTCAGAAGCCTTCATTACACCATACACCAGATGATTTTCCTGGTATCTATGACAACGATTCTGATCGTCTATTACTCGCTCTTTGGACATGTCCACCAGCTTGCAGGTTCTGTGGCTGAAGGAGTACGGGAGGGAGGCGCAGTGCCACTGCTCCGCCGGGTGCCGGAGACCCTCTCTCAGGATGTGATCGAAAAGATGGGAGCTGCCCGGTTTCAGGCAGAATTTGCAGAGGTGCCGGTCTGCAGTCGCGAGGAACTGGCAGACGCAGATGCGGTTATCTTTGGGACACCCACCCGCTTTGGCAACATGTGCGGTCAGATGCGCCAGTTTCTCGATGCGACAGGCGGGCTCTGGCAGCGGCAGGCACTGATGGGAAAAGTCGGATCGGTCTTTACAAGTTCGGGAACCCAGCATGGCGGACAGGAATCAACGATTCTCGCAACCCAGATTACACTTCTCCATCACGGAATGCTTATTGCCGGACTCCCCTATGGGTTCAGGGGCCAGTCGGGTACCGATGAAGTGAGCGGGTGTTCCCCATATGGTGCATCAACAATTGCAGGAGGCGGCAATGAACGGCTGCCTTCAGCAAATGAGCTGGCAGGTGCCCGGTGGCAGGGGACGTATGTCGCCCTGCTGGCAAACCGGTTAGCTGATGGATATGAAAAGCTGCGAATAGATCTTGGAATGGAGCTGGTTGGATCGAAAAAAAGATAACCGGATCATCTGTTATCCCCCTCCTTCTTCTTCCCAACAGTCGCACAATAGATGACAAACTCATTTGTTCCATCTGCCTGTATCAGATCTGCAATCATTGCGTCGTCGAATGCCCCGATTGCACAGACTCCGCAATCGATCTGCTCTGCTGCAAGGTAGAGATTCTGGCAGACATGGCCTGCATCAAGATGGACGAGGCGGTATGCACGCTCGGAGTACCGCCACGACATCCGGTAGAGCAGACAGCCCCAGATAAACGTCACTGCAGACGCCTTCACAAACGACTGGCCGAGGCAGGCAGCTGTTGCCCTGTCGATGATCCCGGGGCTTGTATCTACGGCGATGAGGCGGTTGGAAAAGGCAAGGTAGCGGTAGAGTCCCGGATCGATCCCCTTTACCCGGTTGATGAGGAGATACGTCTCAAAGGCATGCCGCCCCCCGGCAGACGGCACTGTCCGTTTGGTAAACCAGGGATCGGCCACCTCCCTGATCCCCTGTGTTGAATGGAGAAGATAGGCGAGCTCTTCTTTGGAAAGAGGATCTTTTCTGTACACTCTCACTGATTCCCGCCTCTCGATAGCCTCTCTCAGATCAAGGGCTGGTACTGTCAGTTCGTCTGCTTCCGGAAGCGGGATGATGGTGTTCTGGAGAGAGAAGGGTTTTTCCAGGGGAGGGGGTTCAACTCCCATATGCTGGTCTGCAGGAGTGAGATGTTCATACCGGGTCAGCTCCATGAATGTCTTTCCGATTCTCTGCATATCGTCTTTTCTGGTGGCGTGAAGGTATGAACCATTCGGTTGATTGCACCTCTGAAACATGACAAAAAGTTGCGGATACGATACTCAATCCTATCCTACCCAGTCCAGTCCAAAGGCTTTCATAGTACATGAATGGCCTCAAAATAGCTATTTTTAGGGTAATATAATGAAAAAGGACGTATTATCCCTACATTCACATCTATAACTCAAGCTTCAGGCTTTCAGAGTAGTAGTGGTAGAAGAGTAAGAAACAGGTCCTGTGTTACATTGAAGAAGGGCCACTCGTATGTGCGTATCAGATAAAACCCCCACCGCCCCTGTCCCGTCCGCAAGTGCTTCGCAAGGGAGGCTGAGCTGGGTGATGGTTGTACTGGGTGTACCGGGTTACCGCAGATGCTGGCGCGGGAGGGGCGGGACAGCTTCGTTTGGCGTGCCAGAAGCAGATACCACCCCGATTCCTTTGGAATCGCCTTTCAGGTTGCTCTCTCGAGCAAGGGTGTATCAGTTCTGTCAGCCTGCCTCTTTGCTTGACCCCGCCCCCCTATACCCGCGCCGCACCTGCTTCACTCACTCACAATGATCCGGCTGCTGCATCAGGGTCTCTGCCCGGGATCTTTTCCAACGCTCCGAAGAAGTTCAGGAAAACACGAGCGATCAGAATTTTGGAGAAGAGTCACTCTTTTATTGGATAATTATTATCTGGGGAAAGAACAATTGTCTCAGGTAATGAGATCCGATTCCACTCCTCTGATGGTACTCTTTCTTACTACCAGGCTCCCGAATTCGGATTCCTGGCTCCAGATGATGGAACACAATGAATCCCAACTCATTACTCATGCCGGTACTGCAGATGAAGCACTCCACCTTGCCAGCACGCAGTCTTTTGATTGTATTGTTATTGATGATACATACCCTGGCATTGACGGCATTGCTGCACTGAGCGATCTCCGGCTCCTCGGAGATGATACGCCTGCCCTATTCATCATCAGTTCCCATGATGCAGCACGGGTTATACAAGCCTATGAGAGCGGAGCTACCCGCGTTCTCCTCAAAAACGATACGATTCCTGGAGCCGGTGAGATGGAAGAGATCATCCGATCAGTGGTCAGGGATGGTCAGAAGAGGTCTGGCAGTTCTGTATCCAGACGGCTCCTGAAAGCAACGCTTGATTCCATACCGGATATTATCGGGATACAAAGGCCTGATCATACCCTTGTCTACTATAATAAAGCCGGACTGACATTTCTGAACCTCACACCTGATGATATCACGGGAAAGAAGTGCTTTGAGCTTATTTCGCAGAACAAGCCCTGTGAGATCTGTGCCACAGCCAAAGCCCTCCGAACAAAAAAGATCGAACGTACCGAAAAATTCCTTCCGGAGCCTGGTGTACACCTTGATTGCCGATCGTACCCGGTCCTGGGTGATGATGGCGAGGTTATCTACATCGTTGAACAGTTAACAGATATCACCAACCAGCGGATGGCTGAAGAGGAACTCCGTGCACTCTCTGCAGAATACGAAACCGTCTTTCATGGAACACATGATGCGATCTTTCTCATTCATGTCCTGGAAGATGGGAGATTCAGATTTATCCGGAACAACCGTGCCCACCAGGAGAAGACCGGAATCACAATAGAGATGCTCCAGGGAAAAACTCCGGAAGAGCTGCTGGGTGAGGAGGCTGGATCTGTTGTATCTGCAAATTATCAGCAATGTGTTGATGCGGCTGAGCCGATCATGTATGAGGAGACGCTCTCCCTCCCTGCCGGAGAGCGGGTATGGGAGACTCTGCTCACACCGGTGTGTGAAGATGGGCATATTACCCATATCATTGGATCAAGCCGGGACATCACAGACTCAAAGAAGAATGAAGTTGCGCTCCAGGAGAGCGAGGAGCGGTACCGGGATTTATTTGAGAAAGCCAATGTCCTCATCCAGAGTGTCGATGAGAAGGGGAGGTTTATCTTTGTAAACGAGACCTGGAAGGAGAAACTCGGGTATACTGAAGACGATCTATTGAACCTGACCCTCTTTGATATCATTCATCCGGACTCTCTTGACCATTGCAAACTGACATTTCAGAAAGTCATTTCCGGCAAGGCAGTCGATAATGTACAGGCAATCTTTCTCACAAAGAGCAAAAAGCCGATTTTTGTTGAGGGAAATGTCAATTCCAGGCACTCAGATGGAGAGATACAGACACGAGGAATCTTCCAGGATATCAGCCAGCGCAAACAGGCCGAAGATGCAATGCATATGGCAAACAGGAAACTGAAGCTCCTCTCAGCCATTACCCGGCATGATATCCTCAATGAAGTGATGGTTCTGCTTGGAAATCTCGAGCTGGCTGATGAAATGGCAGATGATCCGGATCTCAAACGGTACCTGGAGCGGATCCAAAGAGCGGGAGGCACCATCCAGCGGCACATTGAATTTACCCGCCTTTATGAGGGACTTGGCCAGAGCGAGCCACAATGGCAGTCTCTCACGGACATACTTCAGAAAACCGCATACCGCAAGCCAATTCCAATTACCAACCACTGCTCCGATATCTGCATCTATGCGGATCCGATGCTTGATAAGGTCTTTTTGAACCTGATGGACAATACTATCCGTCATGGGACCGGCGTAACAGCTGTCACCATCACCTGTGAAGAGAGCAATGACGGTTGCATCATCAGATGGGCTGATGACGGGGGCGGTATTCCTGACGATCAAAAAGAAGCTATATTTGCCCGGGGGGTTGGAAAGCACACAGGATTTGGGCTCTTCCTCTCCCGCGAGATATTGGGTATCACCGGGATTATGATTACAGAGAATGGTGTCTATGGTGACGGTGCATCATTTGAGCTTCGCCTCCCAGGCAGTGTGGTTCAAAAAAGAGGCTGAATGAGAAAGAGAACAAAGTGGTTTGTTTTTTTCCATCAGGCAGGGGAGAGGTGGACAGACCATGCCCCGTCAGTGAGGACGTTCAGAAGGTAGTTATCACCTCGTTTTATTGTCACCGGCACTGTGGTTGTATAGTCTCCGACAAAGAGCTCATCGTCTCCATCCCGAAGCTCATGTAGTGGCAGCAGAACCTGTGATCCATTACCCGGGAGCAGGTTGCCATCATAATCCATGAGATGGACACCAATGAACGTGCCATTCTCAAGTGTAATATCGCAGGAGTAAGTGCCTTGTGGGATCATGAAGAAGGGGGTTGCAGCCGTGCCGACTCCGGAGAAACTCTGCGGAGGAATGGCATTGATCATCTCAGGAACACTGAAGGTGAGTCGCCAGGGCCCCTCGTGGCTGATCCGGATGTCTGCATCCGCATCCTGCCGGAGCATGAATGCATATGACCAGCTGGCCTTCCCATTTTCAGTTGCGAAGGGCAGTGCCTCAGATGTAAACCTGCCTTCAATCCGGATATACTCATTCTTCGTTGTGATGAACACCTGTGACGAATCAAGGTCTCTGTCATCGATACACCCCGTCTCCATGGTCATCAGGTGAACTCCTGCAGAGAGGGGAATAGCAGTCTGGATACCCCCACTTCCAAGGAGCGAGACTGCGCCATCATCCTCTGTTATATATGCCGGTCTTTTTGGGGTCTCCCGGGCAGGCTCTCCGTTCTCCTCAGTAAGGCACCCTGCTCCAAGGCAGATGCAGATAAGAGAGAGGAGGAGTGCTGCAGAGATGAAGTGGTTGGATCGAATCATCGATTACCTATGCTCAACCATCTGCTATACCAGTTTCCTTATGCAGATTGCAGAGGTTTGAAGAACCTGTGAGAGCAGAGATTCAGGTATGTCAAACCGGCTTGCAGATGAACTGAGCCCATATCTCCGGCAGCATGCAGACAACCCTGTTGACTGGCATCCCTTCTCAGAGGAGGCGTTTCAAAAGGCAAAAGAGGAGGATATTCTGGTCTTCCTCTCGATTGGATACTCCACCTGCCACTGGTGCCATGTGATGAACCGGGAGTCGTTCTCTGATGCAGGTGTTGCAGCTGCTCTCAGGGATCGGTTTGTCGCTGTCAAGGTTGACCGGGAGGAACGCCCTGACGTAGACCGGTTTGCAATGACCGCCTGCCAGCTGATGACCGGCAGCGGCGGGTGGCCACTCACCCTCGTCCTCACCCCTGATAAGCGCCCCCTGTTTGCCGGAACATATTTCCCACGAGATCCGGTGGCGGGGAGGCCCGGACTCTTCCAGGTACTGGATCGTATCTGGGAGTTCTGGAGGACAAACCGGGGAGAGGCAGAGGAGATTGCGCTCCGAGTGGAAGAAGCAGTACAGCAGTATCTTTCGGGGCAACTCATGCAGCCTGAGGGATCTCATCCCACGGATACCGAAGATTTCACTGACGCTGCATATTCAGCGCTTGCAGATACGTATGATCGGCAGTATGCAGGTTTTGGGACAGGCATGAAGTTCCCCACCCCCCAGGCACTTCTCTTTCTCCTCAGGTACGGTGGCGTCAAAGCGAAGAGAAGCGCTACAGTGATGGCACTCCAGACGCTTCATGCGATGAGAAGCGGTGGGATAAACGATCAGATCGGTGGAGGTTTTCACCGGTATGCAACAGACCGGCAGTGGATGATACCGCACTATGAGAAGATGGCAACTGATCAGGCTCTTTTACTGACTGCATTTGCCGAAGGGTATCGTATTTCAGGAGATCTCCGTCTCAGGGATGAAGCAGAGCGGATTGCCGGCTATATGAAACGTGATCTCCTCTCGCCTGAAGGCCTCTTCTATACTGCCGAGGATGCAGAGAGCGGTGGAGAGGAAGGCGGATTCTATCTCTGGTCAAAAAAAGAGCTTATCTCTCTCCTTGGAGAGGAGGATGGCGCCTGGGCAGCAGGGGTTCTCCTCCCTGATCAGAAGGCAGACACCAGATCCCCTCCTGCTCTCAGATCAGATCCT
Organism: Methanocalculus natronophilus; assembly: GCF_038751955.1. Taxonomy (NCBI): domain Archaea; kingdom Methanobacteriati; phylum Methanobacteriota; class Methanomicrobia; order Methanomicrobiales; family Methanocalculaceae; genus Methanocalculus; species Methanocalculus natronophilus. Next base: position 237,569 of record NZ_JBCEXH010000003.1, read on the forward strand.
GCTGACCAGGGGCGGCTGCATCTTCTCCGTGAGAAGCTTCTTTTGTTGAGAAACCAGCGGCCACGTCCCTTCCGCGATGAAAAGATCCTGCTTGATGTCAATGGGATGGCGATTGCCTCACTCGCACGATCAGGCCTGCTGCTTGGTGATCCGGAGATGATCAGACTCGCTGAATCTGCATTTGCTACGATCCTGGAGCTTGTAAAGAGGGATGATCGCGGCTTTTTCCATTCGATGATCGATGGCACAATCACCTCTGATGCCCTTCTCCCCGATTATGCAGAACTCATACACGCAGCAATCCAGCTCCACCAGGCAACCTGGAATACGGAGTACCTTCTTTCTGCAAAAGAATGGTTGGATCTGGTTATTGCCAGGTTTTATCACGAGGACGAAGGGTGGTTCTGGTTTGAACAGGCAGGCGGCTCACTCTTCCGGACCCGTGACCTTGAGGATGCGGCAGGCCCGTCTGCAAATGCTGTTATGCTCCATAATCTCCTTCTCCTCTCCAGGATATCCGGCGATCAGAGATATTCTGAGATCGGTTCCCGGATGCTTGAGACGATGCAGCCTGCCTTCTCGAGGCACCCCGCAGCGTATCTGCACAGCATCAGCGCCTTTTACCATCTCTCGTTTGCTGCACTGGATGTTGTTATCACCGGAGATCAACACTACTACAGAGATGCATTCACTGCAACACGCAACCTGCTTCTAACCTACCTGCACCTGTCACAGGATGCTCACGAGATCATTCGCAGGCTCATCCCAAAAGCTGAAGCCTATATGCAGGATATGCAAGAGAATAACGCATATGTCTGCAGACAGGCTGCCTGTCTCCCCACGCCTGCAGATGCCCGCGAACTGCTGCTTGTACTGAATGAGCCGATTGCACAATACCAGCCCGCCGGCACAGAACCGCTGCTTTAATATAAATTGGAAAAGAGGTCTATAGCATGTCTGATGAAGAAAAGAAAGGCAGGTTTGTGAAAGGCCGGTATGTCATCGATGAGGAGCCGGATACCCCGGACGAAGAGCCGGGTTTGAGCGGGGAGGAGGCACAGGAGAAGCCGACAGTTGAGCAGCTGATCACCCAGACTTCAAAGAATGTCGAGCTGACGGTAGAGAGCGTGGTTGTCCTTGGGAAGACTCTCTTCATGACCGAGGAGGGACGCGAGCATATCGAATTAAAAACAAGAAAGATCGGCCTTGAACTCCAGAAGGCTGTCAATGAAATAGCAGAAGCCGCAAAAGAGCTGGTCGAAAGGAAGTAGACTCCAGCCTGACCTGCCTCATGCAGAGAGATTGAAGTGCGTCTGATCTGCTGATACCTGATCTGGAGACATAATCTTTTTTTTTAAACGCTACCTCTTGAGATGAGCTTTTATACTTTTGAAACAGATTGTATGTGCAGAATTAAAAACTGCATGAGTAAAACAATGGAAGGAAGAAATTTTGGCGGCCGGGGTAATTTCGGCGGCCCAAGAAGATTTGATGGTCCTCGTGAGATGTCAAAGGCAGTCTGTTCAGATTGCGGATGCGAATGTGAAGTTCCCTTTAAGCCAACAGAGGGCAGACCCGTCTATTGCCGTGACTGCCTCCCGAAGCACCGGAAACCCCGGTTCTAAATTTTTTTAAAGCACTCTCTTCTTAATAATCTGCATCTTCTCTACCAGAACGTCTCCTGACGCCTGTTTCTCAAGCTTTGATCCCTGTCTTTTACAAGCCCCAGGTGAAAAAGCATAAACACCTTCATACACGAGATCATATAGTAGTTTTCAGGTAGGTGGAACAGGTGCTTGATATAAAATTCATACGGGCCAATCCCGATATTGTCAGGGCGGATCTCTTGAAAAGAAACGACAATGAGCGCCTTGTATGGGTTGATGAACTCCTTATGGCAGACCAGCGGGTTCGTGAGCTCAAAGTCGAAATTGATGCGCTCCGCAGCCGGAGAAACACCATCTCGCGCGAGATCAATGCTGCAAGAAAGGCAGGTGACGATACCTCGGCACTTCTGGAAGAGGCAAAAGCGCTCCCAGAAAAGATCCGATCTCTGGACCAGATTAAGGACGAGGCAGAAGAGCAGGTTCGCTACTACCTGATGCGCCTGCCAAATATTCTGGATGAGAGTGTGCCGGCAGGCGAAGGAGAGGCCGGAAATGTCGAGATTCGAAAAGTCGGAACAATCCGGCAGTTCAGTTTTCCCCTTAAAAATCATGGCCAGCTGGCAGTCGAACAGGGATGGGCCGATTTCGAGCGGGCGGCACGGGCATCGGGATCAGGGTTCTCCTATCTCAAAGGGAATCTCGTGCTTCTTGATATGGCACTCCAGCGGTATGCCATCGATCTCCTGATGAAGCAGGGATTCACCCCGATCATCCCCCCATACATGATGAACCGGGAGTCATATGAGGGCGTCACAGATCTCTCGGATTTTGAGGATGTGATGTATAAGATCCAGGATATGGAATCCTACCTGATCGCGACAAGCGAGCACCCGATCTGTGCAATGTATCAGGACGAGATATTTGAGGAGAAGGATCTCCCCCTGAAACTCGCCGGACTCTCCCCCTGCTTCAGAAAAGAGATCGGATCGCACGGTATAGATACAAAAGGGCTCTTCCGGGTGCACCAGTTCCATAAAGTCGAGCAGTTTGTCTTCTGCAAGCCGCAAGACTCGCCTGCATTCCATGATGAGCTCCTTTTGAATGCAGAACAGCTCTATACAGACCTTGGCCTCCCCTACCATGTCGTACTCATCTGCACAGGGGATATCGGCACAGTTGCTGCAAAGAAATATGATATTGAGGTCTGGATGCCGCGTGAAGAGGCATACCGGGAGGTTGTCTCCTGTTCCAATTGTACATCATACCAGGCAGTCCGTCTCGGCATGCGGATGCGTGACCCTGAAGATTTTGAGACAAAACACTATATCCACACCCTGAACTCAACCGAAGTCGCAACATCCAGGACCATACGGGCCATCCTTGAGAACTATCAGCAGGAGGATGGATCTGTTGAGATCCCCCGTGTTCTGCGGCCGTATATGAATGATATGGAGTATCTCTGAGTCCTGTCAGGGGCTACAGGGAAAACCGGGAGTGGTGGAGAACCACTCCCTCATGTAACCATCTTTTCTGCAGCATGCCTGGCAAGAGCCAGGATTGTGAGTATCGGGGGTGCTCCCGGAGCCTTTGGCAATACTGATGCGTCTGTCACATAGAGTCCCGGGACTGCTGTCTGCAGCTCTGTATCCACTGAGATACCGATCCTGGCTGTCCCGCAGGGGTGTGAGCCCCTGAGTGGTGCAGATACCAGGCTCGCGGGATCTGCCCCGGCGTTTGTGAGAATTGATGCTGCATACGCAGATCCCTGTATCAGACGTTCGGCATCCTGCACGGTGACATCTTTTCGTATTTCTGATCCAACAGATCCACAATCATCATCCCGGATCTTCACCATCATCCCGATAATATCCTGCTGGCCTGCTTCAAACCCTTTGTTTCCGAGGAGCGCCTGGAGCGTGCGGGAGTAATGGGGAAGGAGAATCCCGCCTTCAAAGGGGATATATGCACCCATCGGGACATCCATATTCATCCCGATGCCCGAAAGCAGGCCACCAATTGAGACGAATGTATCGGCAAAAAGAGGGGTTGTCGGGAGCGAGAGGTTCTGGAGAAGACGTGGCGTCTCCAGTGCTCCGGCTGCGAGAATGATCATGTCATCCCTGAAAACCTTTGATCCGGAGCGGACACCTGCTGCCTCTCCATGACTGAGAATCACGTCATCCACAACAGTTCCGGTTCGGATCACTGCACCATCTGCTTCTGCCTGGCGTAAAAACCGGAGCGCTGACCAGCGGGCGTCACTTGGACAGCCGAACGCACATCTGCCATCCATGCAGCAGAGATCGGGGTTGATGAACTTGGGCATGGGGTGAACCGGATAGCCGGACTTCTCTGCAGCAGTAATCAGCCTGCGTGTCCCTTCACCGATGAGATGATCTGGAAGTGGGGCAACTGCAAGTTCTTTTTCAATTGCTGCAAAATGAGAAGAGAGATCGATTCCACAATCCAGAAGCTCATCTTCAAGGCAGCGGAGGGCGTTTCCCCCAGATACCATCGTTGTTCCGCCGAGGCAGAAGGTCCGCATCAGGCGGACTCCGGCATCAACATTTGCATAACTGCTGCCTGCATCCTTTCCTGACAGAGCGGGCCCTCGTTCGATGATCAATACATCGCATCCGGCTTCGGCAAGATAGCGGGCAGCAGCCGCACCCCCTGCACCGGATCCGACCACGATAACCATGATGGTAATCCGGGTTCAAGGACATTATATTTTTTGGAGTAAAAATTGTTGATCCTCCCAAATCTTAATTCACTTTTCCGTCCATTCTCTGTAGAGAGTATGGATCTTGGTGTAGGAAGAGTTGGCGATCGTGATCTTGGGATCAGTGCGCAGGAGATTGTCACCGGGAGAACCTGTGTCATCGCACAATCCGGAGCTGGGAAGAGCTGGGGTATTGCTGTCCTCTGCGAACATCTCTGCAGATCATATATTGGCTTTTGTCTCATCGATACCGAAGGTGAGTATTTTTCTCTCAAAGATCGTTTCCCTATCATATGGATTGGATCAGATGAGGACTGTGATTTTGATATTGAAACTGTTGATCTCTATTCGGTGATGAGAGATGCAATCTCCTCATCCCGGCAGATCATCTTCGATGTTTCTGAAGTGGATATGCGGGTAAAAGCAACTGCGCTTGTCAATATCCTCTATGAGATTGAATCAGAGATGCGAAAGCCATACCTCCTGATCGTGGAAGAGGCAGACAAGTTCATTCCGCAGTCACGGGAGTCGATCAAGATGATCGAAGAGATATCAAGACGTGGCAGGAAGCGTGGACTGGGGCTCCTCGTTGCCACGCAGCGGCCGTCTCTTGTCCAGAAGAACGTCCTCAGCCAGTGCAATAACCAAATCATCGGAAAACTGACAATCGATAATGATCTCAAAGCGGTGGCTCACTTCTTTAATGCACGAAAAGAGGTTGAGGAGCTGATTACCCTTGAACCCGGTGAGTTTTTCGTCATGGGCGGGCTTGTCAGGGAGAAGATCCTGATGAAGTTTGGGGAGCGCGAGACGAAACACCGGGGTGTTACGCCCCAGATTATTGCAGGAGTCCCGGTAGTCACAAATCCAGATCCTGTACAGAAGGCAGAGGAACCAGGTGTTGCAGTCACTGCACCGGTGGAGGCAGAGACGGAAGAAGCTGAAGAAGAGGAAGACTCAACGATAATACTGCCGGGGAGCCCTCTTCCAAAAGTAAATGAGGCAGATAACGCAATACCGCCTTCTATACGGCGTGAGGAAGCGATCCGGATTGCACAGCGTTTCTGCCGCCGGAGCTTCTGGATGCGCAGGTACCTTGACCGGGTCACTGCTCTTGAACGGGTTTCATGGCCGCTCTTCTGTGTCTGGGTAAAGTATCATGGCGGGATACTCAAAAAGACGACACGCAAGGCATCCTTTATCATCGAAGGGTTTCATGGGGGGAAAGTCGATCTCTCTGATGGTCTCCTGATCAGGCCCGGATTTTCTGAGCTTCTTGGCCTTGAGGAGCAGCAGGTCAGGACACTCGCTGTGCTGACGCAAAGCCCCCTCACGCTTCCTGAGCTTGAAGCAGAGACCTCACTCTCCCAGGCAGAAGTGAAAAAGGCAATCAGGATACTCCAGAAAAAGCGTCAGATAACTGAAATGAAAAATGAGGCCGGGGCAACCGTCTACCTGCCACTGCTTGAGCAGCCCATACCAAAACTCTCCTCGCTCGATCAGATGCTGCACCATACACTTAAACCGCTTGGCGGAGGATCGCGAACCCCGGTTGTCACTGAGGTGGCGCTTCGGAAGGTGTTGAAGGGACTTGAACCAACCGCTGAGATTACGAAGTTCCAGACAATCTATTATCCTGTCTATGAAGCCACAATCGCAACTGACAACGGTGAAAAGACGATCTTCATAGACGGGGTCACCGGGCGCGAGATCACCGGATTATCGGACTAAAATCAATTATAAACGATTTTCTTCGAGCATTCAATAGAGAGCCGGGATAATTTTTAAGACCGGTGACATCATGTACCCTGTATGGAGGCTCACTCGTCTTTCCGGTGTATTGTCTGTGGGTATATCTATGATCCTATGAGAGGCCAGCCACAGAAGGGAATCGAACCCGGAACGCCATTTGAGGATCTTCCCGATGATTATGCCTGCCCTGTCTGCGGCGTCTCCATACTCACACAGAACTCTGCATTTGTCAGGATTGATGAAACGGAGATTACGTGCGGACTCGACAGGATGTATGGAAATACCAGGTGAGCCTGATTTCGACAGATGGAGCATGTCTTTGTTCCAGTTGTTTCTATTTGTGATGCAACCAGCTCAACACTTATGAGATCAGCAGATCATATCATTTATTAGAAACGTGACTGGTATGGATCACATCTTCCGCTCTCTTCTGATCTGCTCCATGTGGATCATTGTTCTTCTTTTGACCTGTCTGTCTGCCGGATGTGTCGATACTGTCTCGGAATGGAATGCACGTGGGGTCGGATTTGCAGAAACGGGACAGTACCACGAAGCAGTTGAAGCCTATAATCAGGCAATCCTACTTGATCCGGGTTTTGCTCCCGCATGGAAGAACAAAGGTGATGCCGAGCGAGAACTCGGACGTATTGATGATGCGTTGTACTCCTATGAGAGGGCACTTGCCATTGACCCGGATAATGCAGATACCTGGTATGCCCATGGTGATCTCCTCCTTGATATCAACCGAAATGAAGAGGCACTCAGGTCATTAAACAGGGCTGCAGCAGCAGATCCGCTGTACCGTGATGCGTGGAATAAACGTGGTCTGGCTCTCTTTCGGCTTGAACTCTTTGAGGATGCGATCCTCTCATATGATACTGCACGTGCCATCGATCCGGATTATACCGCAGCCTGGATTAACCGGGGTGATGCACTTGGGGAACTCGGGCGTTATGAAGATGCGACAGCCTCATTTGATGCGGCTCTGGCAATTGATCCAGCAGATGCAAGAGCCTGGAAACATCGCGGCATCTGGCTTGCGAAGGCAGAAAAGCTGGATAGTGCGATTGCATCATTTAACAAGGCTCTGGCAGTTGATCCGTCCGCACATGAGATATGGTATCTCCGGGGCAGGATACAGAAAGAAGCGGGTTATCTGGCTGACGCACTCTCATCCCTGAATACAGCAGTCTCGATAGATCCTGATAATCCGGATATCTGGAACAGTCGTGGAGATGTACTCAGAAGCATGGGCAGGTACGATGAGGCGGTTGCCTCCTATACACGGGCAATTGAGATTGACCCGGACTATAATGGAACAGTCATTCAGGATGCAGAAAAAAACACATGGATAGTCACAGATATTGTCAGAGAATATTACAGAACCCATACATACAGGGAGATTGACTGGTTTGTATGCACCGATATGTCCATTGGTGTCTGGAATATGGTTGAAACTGCAGGTATACCTGCAAAAATCGGGGTTGGGAATATTGATGATGCACATGCTGTCCCAACAGCCTTTAACCATGCATGGGTTGTTGCAGAGATAGCACCCGGCGACTGGCTCGCACTTGAAACTACAGGTGGCTTCACTGTCTCACGTGAGAAGAACCCGAATTATTACAGGGGTTTCTTCTTCGACAATCCGCGCCAGTTCAAGGATTATCTTGACCTGATGGACAGGCATAATCTTCAGGTTGAACGCATCAGGCAGCTGCAGGCAGAATCAAATGACATAATCGAAGAATACCAAAGAGAAGCTGACTATTATAACAGGCTTGTAGAGGAATACAACACCTATATCGGACGGCAGCTCTCCCACCAGGAGTATACCCGTGCTCTCAGTCTGGAGAAGCAAATTGCACAAAAACGTCCAGTTGTTGAGAGACTGGAGGCGAGGGTTGAACTCCAGAGGCAGGCTTTGGAGCGGGAGCGAGCAGTACTGCAGGAATACATCAGCATGCGCCCTGAGATACAACGGTTATAGGGGGCAATCAGGAGGAGAACCAGCGTGGATAAGAGTGTACCTGTTTTTTTGTCTTATGCGAGGGACCGGATTCGAACCGGCGAACCCCTACGGGACTGGGTCCTAAGCCCAGCGCCTTTGGCCTGGCTTGGCAACCCTCGCTCAGCATGACACCTGTATTAGGTATGTAACCTGCACCAGGAATCAGCACCATGTATATCTGATCTCAAGAGATAAAAACAAAGCCCTTGTGCGCCCGCCCTCATAGTTTTGTGCCAGTATACGACGCCTATATGGTGTAGCCGTATATGTGCCTGTATAGATGCCAGTATCCGTGTTACGTTGGAAAAAGGGCTACTCGTATTTGCATATCTGATTAACCCCCCACCGCCCCTGCCCCGTCCGCAAGATGCTATCGCAAGTGAGGTTCGTGCCGGGTTGCCGCAGTTGCTGGCGCGGGAGGGGCGGGAGGGGCGGGAGGGGCGGGAGGGGCGGGATAGCTTCGTTTGGCGTGCCAGAAGCAGATACCACCCCGATTCCTTTGGAATCGCCTTTCAGGTTGCTCTCTCGAGCAAGGGTGTATCAGCTCTGTCAGCCAGTTCCTCTTCGCCTGACCCCGCCCCCCTATACCCGCGCCGCACCTGCTTCGCTCATTCACTCACTCACTCACATTGATCCGGCTGCTGCATCGGGCTCTCTACCCAGGCTCTCTGCCTGGGATCTTTTCCAACGCTCCGAAGAATTCAGGAAAACACGAGCGATCAGAATTCTGGAGAAGGTCAAAAAAGATCAGGTCTCTATATTTTCCGAATTCTCCATATTCTCCACATTTTCCATATTGTCCACATCTTCGCGTCTTTTTGCCTCTTTCAGCTCTCGTATAAGAACCACATACCCTGAGACGATTAAAGCAATAAAGAGCGGGCCGAGGACAAAACCGATGATCCCCATGATGGCAAGACCGCCAAAGAACCCTATCCACATAAGAAGCGGATTGAGCTTCGCCCGCATACCCATGATGAGCGGGCGGAAGACGAGATCAGGAACAGCACAGACGATAGGATACCCGACAAAAGCAATAAGCGCCGCACTCCTGAGATCTCCAATTGAGACGGCATAAATCCCTAAAAAGAGCATCAGAAGCGACGGCCCGAGGATCGGCACAAGCTGGAAGAGTCCGGCAAGTGTTGCATAGAAGAGGACATAATCATACCCGAGGAAATAAAAGAACGGAATTGCCAGGAGGAAGGTGATTAGTGCCGTTACAAAATGGACGACATAGATTGCATAGAGTGTTCCAACCGCAGTCTGTGACATCTCCCTGACACCGGCCTGGAGCCGTCCGGGAAGTGCCTCGACGATCTCAGCATATATCTCATCTCCCCTGTAGAGAAATGCCATCAGGGCCATCAAAAAGATTAAAATCTGGACTGCAATCATCGGAGCCTGATAAATCAGCCCAAGTGACCATGCCGAAAAACCATCAAGCTGCAGCATGATCCAGTCATTAATCTCGCTCTGGGCAACCGGGGCAGTTCCGACATCGCTGATTGTTCCCACCCAGGTGAGAATTGTATTGATGATATAGCTGATATAGTCCGCATGAGAATAGAAGACCGCAATAGCAAAGCCTAGTGCAGAAATTGCAACCAGTACAACCAGTACAGCAATGAGAAACGCAGATACCGCAGGATTGATTACCCTTATGAACTGCCGTTGAATCGGAAGAAGCACAACTGCAAGGGATGCAGCAAGGAGGATCACAGCCAGCAGCGGCCAGAATGCAAGGGCTGCTGCGATCATGATTGCGCCTATCGCGATGACGACATACCTGTCAGGGTAGCCACCAATGGACATATACCATTCTGTTGCCGTCAATAGATAATAAGGTAGTCATATTCAGAGCTGTTTGATGTCTGAATCATAAGGTTTTACTAGCTGCGCGATGATATAGAGAGACAATTCTGATGCGCAATGTTTGAGGAAGTCAGTAGAATTGTGCTTGCTACTGCAACAGCCTGGATTCTGTTTCTCGTAATTGATGTATTCTTTCGCCTCCCTCAAAAAGGAGGAGTCAGCGGTGCAGAGGCAATAGGATCAGCAATCGAAGGCCGTGGCGGCAACCTGTATGGCGGACGGATGATTGGCAATATCGTCTCATCTCCTGATGCATCCGCAGGCATACTGCTTGCAGCCTGTGGCGTCTTTGTTGCCGGAATCCCAGGCGGCCTTGCAGCAGCAGCACTTGTCTATATCGGAAACCGTATCTGCCATGACCGGGGATATGCAGGCACAAGCGGGGCAGTCGTTGCTACCTTTGTTATCGCCGGCTTCATGCAGGCAGGGTTCCTGGCATCAGATTTTATCGTTGGATCAGTTCTTGCAGTCCTTACCATTCAGGGCATATCCCATATCCATGCAAGCCGTTTAATCGGAAGGCTCTGGAGGTGGAGAGCCTGATTGCAGCAGTAATCTGCCTGACAATTGCCCTGTCTGGTGCTATACGTGCCATCATAGAGAGAGATACCCTTCTCCGCCTGCCGTATGTGAATGTCATGAATTTTGGCATCGCAGGTTTCATCGTTCTTCTCCTCCCCCATCCTCTCACTCTCGGGGTTGCGGCAGCCTATTTTATCGGTTCAACCCTTGAGGCAAACGCAATCGCAAGTGCCTATGCACGGAGGGAACAGCAGTGATCGATGCTCTCATCCAGATTGCACTGGCTGTGCTGATCTTTTCCGGAGCAGTTGCTGCAACACTCTGGAAGAGCCCGTTTGATAAGCTGATTGGGATCTCAATTTTGACAGCAGGGATAATCCCCTTTATTGTCATGCGTGGATACCTTGATGTTGCAATTGTGGTCTCTCTGATTATTCCGGTGAGCACAATCTTTATTCTGCTCCTCCTTGGGAGGTCTGCCAGATGAATGTTGAGTTCATCATTGGAATCGGCCTAATCATCCTCGGAACCGTGGCAACGGCCTGGCCCAGCCCGAAAACCTACATAACACGACTCATCAACCTGGAGATACCGGCATTTGGTCTGCTCATCATCATGCTCTCCTTTGATGAGACAATAGCCCTTCTGACCTTCATCGCAGTCACGGTTATCACAACCTTCGTCTTTGTCCGGGTGATCGGCAAGAAGGAGGGGAGCGGATGATTATCCACCGTATCTCCCGGATCCTTTCAAATTTTGATAATCTCTCAAAGGTGTATGCGGTACTTGTTATCCTTGTTATGGCAGGCGGAATTATCAGCATCCCCTCATTTGACTACCAGGGAGACAGGCTCTACCCAAAGACCATAGACCGGGAGAGCCCGCTTGACCCCTATGACCGCGGCGGGGAGGGATCCGCCCCACCTGTGCTTGCAGCAGAGTATCCGGAAAACACCCCGTATCTTGGATACACGACTGCCTATCTCTCCCCATTGGCTGTTCTGATAGCATCAAACACCCTGCATATGGGGACAACCATTGTATCACACCCGGGCGGGGTGATTGATGAGATCCTCTATGCCACCCGGGGGCTGGACACCGTGGCTGAGACTGCAGTCCTCTTTATAGGGTTTGCAATTGCTGCATATCTCTTCAGAAGGAGGGATGATGCATGATAGAGACGTTCCATATTGGACTCTATGCAGCTGCCCTCTGCATCATCATCGCATTCTTCTCCTTCATCAAGGAGAGCGATGACCTCCACCGCCTTATCCTGACAGATCTCGCTGCCATCATGGCGCTCTTCCTGATCGCCCTTGTCGGCACCGATCTTGCAGAAGCACTGATCCTGCCCGGGCTTGTTGTTGCCATCTCCAAACTGATGGCTCTCTCAGAGGTCTATATCATGAAAGAAGGCATCAGGCACAACAAGGAGAATAGTGTCCTTGATATTGAGGTGCTCAAAAGTGCCCCTGCCATTCTTGCGGCAATCCTTGTCATCTATGGTATCATCCTCTCGGGCTTCCCAGGTGGTGCAGTTGCAGGTGTCGGGATCATCTTCTATCTCATCTGCAAAGGCCATAAAGAGAGATTTGAGCTTATCGAGACCGCAAGCGGGTATGCATGGGTTGGCTGGATGCTGGCTTTCTTTATCATGATCATCATCCCGTCCCAGTGGTTCCTTGCCATGATGCTCGCCGGGGGGGCTATCCTTCTGAAAGTAACAGCCAAACTCTCACTCATCGGTACCATGCGGGGTGACAACAATGTTTGATCTTTCTATCGAGGGACCAGAACTCTTTGTCCTTCCCTTCGGCGATATTGTCCCCTACTTCAGCACCTACACAGCAGCACTTGCGGGTTTTGTTCTTGTCTTCATCACTATTGCTGCTATCAGCCTGCCTGAGAAGCAGGTGGATATTGTCTTTGGCGGCGATGCGTATGTTGCAAAAGATATCGAGCCTGCTGATACGCGGTTTACGAGGTTCATGGCAGTTGCCTGTGGATTTGCAACATTTGGGGCGGTGGTAACAGGAGATGTCTTCAACTTCACCCTCTTTGCAGTCATGGTCGGGATCTGCAATCTTGGTATTGTGGCAGCTTCACGCAACCGCCATGTCCTCAACGCTGCATTCCAGTACGGCCTTGTTGCATTGGTTGCATCAGTTCCGCTCTTCGGATCGGCAGCCATTATCCTGGCAACAACCGGAACACTCTCAATATGGACACTCGCCGGACTGGGTGCAGTTCCGCTCCTTGCAAAAATTCTCCTCATTCTCGGAGTGATGGGTGAAGGTATCGCACCGCTGTACATAGGAAAAGCCGAGATTATCAGGGCACAGGGGGCCCCGTTTGTCCTGATGATCCATTTCAGCTCGCTTATGATCTTCCTCCGGGTGATTGAGATAGTAATGGTGATCTAGAGCCATGAAACGAATCATTCTTCAGGCAACAGCGCTCCTCTCCGGATTGCTGCTCATCGGCATCTCAGCAGGTGTCTATCTTGGGATGCTGACAACAGCTGTCGGGGCAGTCCTCTCCATCCTGGTATTCCCGGTCTTTCTCATCCCGATTGGACTTCTCCTCGCAAGCGAACTAACTGACGGTGACATTCCGTTTATGGGGTACTGATTCATTATGATCGAGATCATCATTGCTGCAATCTTCTTTGGCCTCCTCCTCCACGGAATTCACCGGAAGGTGATAGCCCGGGTGCAGTGTCGCCCAGGACCTCCCATCTGGCAGGATATCCTCCACACCTTCAAATTTCTCTTTAAGGAGACCTGGATTCCGAAGACATCGAGCCAGGTGGTATATGTCGGCGTTGTTGCTATTCTCATCGCACTCTGGACAGCAGCGCTGATGGTGATCGTCACCCGCCAGAGCCTGCTCCTCCTCTTTGGATTCTATGTCATCCACAAGATTGTTGAGCACGGCATTGGTCTTGCGTCAGGCTCCCCATATACCAAGTTCGGGGCGATCAGGTCAGTCATCTCAGCCGCATCAGAGCTGCCACTCTTAGCAAGTGTCGCTCTCATCTACCTGATCACCGGATCCCTTATGCTCGGGGATATCGCCGAATTCCAGGCCATACACGGCCCACTGATCATTGTTGCATTCCCCGCAGCATTCGCATTCTACATAATCATCCTCTCAAAAGTCCATTATGCCCCATTCTCGATTGTCGAGGCAAAAGAACTTGTTTCCGGATACTGGACCGAGCACTTCGGAGCATGGCGGGGCCTGATGAACCTCGCGCTTGGATTGAAGACCTTTGTCCTTCTCTATACCTTTATCATCCTCTTTATCGGAACAGTCAGCCTGCCTGTCACGCTGCTGCTTGTACTGCTGCTGATGATCTCAATCTCGTTTGTCTGTGCAGCAACACCGATGCTCTCACCCTATGACTCGGTGACTATCCAGGTACTCACAACAGCCCTGATTGCACTCTACATCATCTACCTGGGGGTATTTGCATGAGCCTGATAAAATTCTCTCTTATTGCCGGAGCTGTATTCTACATCGGCTTATTCCTCATCGAAGGTACGGTTGAACCCGCCCTGCTCTCTGCTGGGATCATCGGGAGCGTGCTGCTGCTTGCGGTTATTGCAACGCTCTTTCTGCGTGATGAAGAGAAACTCAAAAAAGCCGAGATGATCCTTCTCTGGATCATCTGTTGTACATTTGCAGTATATGGCCTTCTTTTTGCAGGAGGAGTACTATGAGCCAGTACCTGTATGAGCGAGATCTCAGGAGCATGAAGCTCCTTATACTTGAGAGCAGGCGCCATGATGCCGTAGCCAGGGAAGTTGCCACAATACTTGGTATAAAACGTCAGATGGTCAGAAAGATACTGATAGAGAAACTGGATATGGCGTTTCTTGAGAATATCCCTGCACGGTGTGATGCGGTTCGTTCCAGCGGAGATGAGATCTCAACTGTTCTTGGAATCCCGCTTCTCACACGTGCTCTCATGCTGCTGCCCAGGGAAGAGGGTGATCTGTTAGTGGACAAGACACAGAGAAAGATAAAAAATGGAGTTCAACGGGATGTTGCACTCAAAGAAGCAAGAGAAGAGATACTGGAGTTGATCTCCAGATGAGTGTCCTCCAGAGGCTGAAGAATCTGGTCAGGTCAAAATCGATCCATGTCACCTACATGAATGTCGGATCCTGCAATGGCTGTGATATTGAGATCCTCGCCTCTCTCTCTCCCCGCTATGATATTGAGCAGTACGGAATATATGTTCATAACAATCCCCGTGAAGCAGATATTCTCCTGATAACCGGTGCATTCAGCCCGCAGTGGGAGGATAAGATCAGGCATGTCTGGGAGAAGATCCCCGAGCCCAAGGCCGCCATTGCCATTGGGAACTGCCCGATCTCCGGATGTGTCTTTAACAGGCCGGGAACGCTTGTGGATCCCCCTGTTGCAAAACATATACCAGTTGCTGCTGAGATCCCGGGGTGCCCGCCGCGTCCCACCGAGATCGTCAGCACCATTCTCTCGCTTGCACCGCAGATCTTTAAAGATTATGAGGAGAAGAGACGATGAAAAAGACCGTTGACATATCACTTCCAGTCGGGCCGGTTCACCCGGTCTTCAAAGAGCCCTGCAGGATCAAGTGTGAGACACGGGGTGAGTATGTCCTGAGTGCCGAGGTGGAGCTTGGGTATGTAAAGAAAGGGATCGAGCGGATCATGAGAGGGAGACCCTGGCAGGAGGTAATGTTTCTCGCTGAACGGGTCTGCGGAATCTGCACGGTCATCCATAACTTCGTCTTCATCGAGGCTGTCGAGGCCATCAGCGATATTACACCACCAGAGCGGGCTGCATACCTCAGGGTGATCGTGAACGAACTTGACAGGATACAGAGCCATCTGCTGGCAAACTTTTCATATTGCTATACCATCGAGCATGAGACACTGGCAATGTACCTGCTGAACCTGCGAGAGACGGTGATGGATCAGCTCGAACTGATCACCGGTGCCCGGGTCACCTGCGCCTATATGATCCCAGGCGGGGTCAGAAACGATCTCACCCCTGAAGCAGGCAAATCCCTGAAAGAAGCGCTCGATCATATTGAATCTGAAATGACGCGTTTTGTGAATATTTTTGAGACAGGGCCCATGATTGCGCTTCGTTCAAAAGAGGTGGGTATCCTGACCAGGGAAGCTGCAGCCGAATCAAATGCGGTCGGCCCAACAGCCCGGGCAAGCGGGATCGACGTTGATCAGCGATCGTTTCATCCTACCTACCAGGCGCTTGGTTTTGCTCCTGTTGTCCGTTCTGAAGGTGACAACTATGCACGGATCATGGTCAGGTTCGAGGAGGTGCACCAGAGCATCGGCCTGATCAGGAAAGCTCTTTCGATAATGAAAGAGGGGCCGGTCCGGGGCGGAGGCACCATACAGGCAGGCTCAATCCAGCACCGGGGCGAGGCTCCACGAGGCGAACTCCTCTATGACATCGAGACCGACGAATACGGGAGGATTCTCGAGATCGCGATCCAGACGCCGTCGATGCCAAATATCCAGGTATGTGCCCATGCGATGCTGAAAGATGCTCTCTCTGCTGCGGATATCACATCAATATTCATCAGCTCAGACCCCTGCATCGCCTGTACTGAGAGGTAATATTTGTGATCTCGTTCATCTACTATATCAGGGAATGGCTCCGGCCGGCGTGGATCCGTACCTTCCTTGCTGCAAAAACCGCTCCTCTGGTTACACCTCCGCATTTCAGAGATTTTCCCGTGATAACGGAGAAAGAGTGCACCAACTGCCTTGCCTGCATGATGATCTGCCCTGCCCCGGAAGCCATAGTTGTCGTCAGGCGGGAAGGCATCTGGCAGCCGGAGATCAAAAAAGGCCACTGTATCAGGTGCGGGCTCTGTGTGGAGGCTTGCCCTGAGGATGTTCTTGCAAGCGGACGGGTGCTTGAGTACAAGAGAGCAGAGGAGCTGACACTGGAAGGAACCTATCATATCTCTATTGACCAGGTGCTCTGCGTTGGATGCGGGAACTGTGCAGTAGCCTGTCCGGTGAACCGTGAGATCGATCCCGAACTCCGATCAAGTGGAACATCACGATCTGATGAGGTCATCATGAGGGTGCATACCGGCCAGAACAAGCTGTTTTGCGAAGAGAAGTGTACTGGTTGCAAGACCTGCGAGGAGTACTGTCCGAATGCCGCAATCCGGGTGGCACGTGTCGTCTCTCTACACCAGGGGGAGAGAAGATGACATTTATTCTCACAACCGGCAGGACTGTCGCACAAGGATCATTCATAGAACACAAAATATCAAAAGGCTACCAGAGAGCGACATCCCTCCTCTTCATCCACCCAATGGATCTCTTCTGCCTTGGAATCGAATCAGGAGATCGGGTGAGGGTTACCGGGGATGCGGGAGAGATCGTTGTGACGACAGAAGCTTCAGAAGACGTCCCTGAAAAAACGGTATTTATGGCACTTGGCCCCTATGCAAATGCGATCACAGGCGGATACACCCACTCAACCGGGATGCCTGATTACAAGGAGATTCCTGTCTCAATCGAACCAACCGATGATCCGGTGATTTCAGTCTGGGATATCATGGAGAAGGCAGGAGGAGTACGCTATGATCATACATGATGTCCCCTGTCCGTTCTGCGGCTGTCTCTGCGATGATGTCAGCCTTGTGGTTGAAAAGAACAGAATTGTTGGTGTTGAGAACTGCTGTGCAATCGGCAATGCAAAGTTTCTCTCAAAAACCCGGCTGAAACACCCGATTATCAGGCGGGATGGCGGCTGGGTCGAGGTGAGCTATGAGGAGGCGATTGATGAGACAGCCAAAATCCTGGCCGAATCCATCCGCCCTCTCCTCTATGGGTGGAGCGGAACCTATGGAGAAGCCCAGGTTGTTGGTGTTCATCTCGCAGAGGAGCTTGGAGCGCTCATCGACAGCACCACCTCGGTCTGTCACAACCCCTCAATCCTGGCAATTCAGGAGGTTGGCCATCCGGGTACAACGCTTGGCCAGGTGAAAAACAGGGCAGATCTCGTCATCTACTGGGGGTGCAACCCGATTGAAGCGCATCCAAGGCACCTGAGCCGCTATACCACCTATGCTGACGGGTATTTCTTCGAAAATACCGTCAGTGACCGGAAGGTGGTGGTCGTCGATATCAGGAGGTCTGAAGCTGCAAAAATTGCTGATGAATTTATCCAGGTAACACCCGGTGGTGACTACCATGTACTCTCAGCACTCCGTGCAATGGTGAGAGGCCGTGGTGATGTGGTGCCCGGGAGTGTGGCTGGCGTCAAAAAAGAGCAGCTCGAGCGGCTTGTCGCTCTCTGCATGGAGGCAAAGTACATCGGGGTCTTCTTTGGCCTTGGCGTCTCGATGACACGCGGAAAGTACAAGAATGTCAGAAATGCAATCGAACTCGTCTCAGAAATTTCGAGGAAGACGAAATGTACAATCAGCGCGATGCGTGGGCATTACAATGTCTATGGTTTCAACGAGGTGCTCACCTGGATGGCCGGATACCCGTTTGCCGTTGATTTTTCACGGGGGATCGCCTTCTATAATCCTGGTGAGACGACCGTCATCGACCTCCTTGAACGGAAAGAACCCGATGCCAGCCTGATCATCGCAAGCGATCCTGGCGCCCATTTCCCCTACTCATGTAATGAACATATCGCATCAATTCCATCAATCCAGATTGACCCCTGTGTCAATGCAACAACTGCCCTCTGCAGGGTGCAGATCCCGGTTGCCATCACCGGTATTGAGGTTGCAGGAACTGCATACCGGATGGATGGCGTCCCGATACGGATGAAGAAGGTGCTCGAGACGGAATACCCAACAGATCAGGAGATCCTTGAGCGGATCTATGCAAAAGTCAGGGAGTTGAATGGCAATGGCTGAGATGCTGCTGAAGAACGCATATGTGATCGATCCGATATCCGGGATCAACGGCGAGGTGATGGATATTGCAATATCGGGGACAAAGATCGTCGAAGAGGCATCCCGGGATGCAGAGGTGATAGACTGCAGGGGTATGCTCACACTCCCAGGCGGCATCGATTCCCATACCCACACCTCGGGTACAAAGGTAAACTTCGGCCGGTACATGAGCCCTGAGGATATGCGTGCCGGAAGAACCCAGCGAAAAGGACCGATGCATGTCACCTCCGGGTACAGTGTTCCAACGACATACGGGAACAGCTACCGGTACAGTGCGCTTGGCTACACCTCCCTCGTCGAGGGCGCAATGGCGCCCCTTGAGGCACGGCATACCCACGAGGAGTTCAAATTCACCCCGCTCCAGGACTCCTTTGCGAACGTGCTCTTTGATGGGAACTGGGGGATGCTGAAGGCGTTTGAGGATGGAGATCTGAAGCGGGCTGCTGCAATCATCGCGTGGTTCCTGATCGCTGTCAAGGGGTTTGCTATCAAGCTGACCAATCCAGGCGGGACAGAAGCCTGGGGTTTTGGAAAGAATGTCTCCTGTATCAATGAAACGATGCCGACTTTTGATCTCACGCCACATGAGATCATCACTGGCGCGATCCAGGCAAACGAGTTTTTAAACCTCCCCCATTCTGTCCATCTCCACTGCAATAATCTCGGAACACCAGGCAACTTCACCTGTACGCTTGGGACATTTCGGAATGTTCCCAATCTCAATGAGAAGAGGCAGACACTCTATGCAACGCATGTCCAGTTCCACTCCTATGGTGGATCCGGCTGGGGGGATTTCTGTTCCAAAAGTGAGCCCATTGCCAATATGGTTAATCTACGCCCCCAGATCGTCATTGATATGGGCCAGGTGATGTTTGGTCGGACCACAACCATGACGGCAGACGGTCCAATGGAGTTCAATCTCTACCGGCTCCATCATGACAAGTGGAGCAACCATGATGTCGAGCTTGAGACGGGATCAGGCATCATTCCTGTGAATTACCGGAAGAAGAACCTGGTGAACAGCATCATGTGGGCTGTCGGGCTTGAACTGGCACTGCTCGTAAAGAGCCCCTGGCAGTGCCTGCTCACCACAGACAATCCAAATGGAGCTCCGTTTGTAAAATATCCTGAGATAATTGCACTTCTGATGAGCAAGCGGTATCGTGATGCAGAGTTTGCCACCGTCCACCCGGATACCGGCAGCCGTGTGCCTCTGCCTGCGATTGAACGCGAACTTGACTGGCATGAGATCGCGGTGATGACCCGTGCAGGGCAGGCACGGGCACTTGGAATCACTGATCTTGGGAAAGGGCATATGAGTATTGGTGCTGAAGCCGATATTGCCATCTATCCTTTGGATGTTGATTCTGTGGATCCGGCAGCCGAGTATGAGACGGTGATCAATGGCTTCTCACAGACTGAATATACCATAAAACGCGGCAGGGTAGTCTCACGGCGGGGAGATGCACTGGTTCATGGTGAGAACACCACCTTCTGGGTGAAGCCGAAGGTGCCGCCTGCATATGATCTGAACCAGGATGAGGAGTTCCGCTCTCTCTTCTCGAAATACTATAGCGTCAGGATGAGCAACTATCCTGTCCAGGAAGAGTACCTCCACCGGAACCACTGTATTGAGACGGAGACGGACCTATGAGGGTAACGATCACATTCAGAAAACAGACGATTCCCACTATTCCAATTGAAGCCGAGATGATCACCCCGGATGCCTTCTTCGAGGAAAAAGAGATCATTGTGAGCGAGGGAAAACCCGATTTTCGCCTGGATGAGGTCGCCGATCTCGTTATTGAGGGAGAGGCTGGATCAGTTGATGATGTGGACATCCTGATCCGCGGTGACACCGGAAATGTCAAGCGGGTGGGCGAGTACATGACCGGCGGCACAATCACGATTGAAGGCGATATCGGCATGCATTGCGGGAATTTTATGTCCGGCGGGAAAATTGAGATACTGGGGTCTGCTGATGGCTGGCTTGGGCGTGAGATGCAGGGCGGATTGATACGCTGCCACGGGGATGCAGGTGACTATTGTGCAAGCGGCTACCGTGGCGGGCGCAGGGGAATGCGTGGCGGATCTGTTGAAGTGCTCGGCTCTGCCGGAGACTTTGCCTGTGAGCATATTGCAGGTGGTAAGGTGATCATCCATGGGAATACCGGCGATTACCCCTGTGCAGAGATGAAAGGCGGTACAGTCACCATCCTCGGTGACTGCAGCCGTGTCTGTGCGAATATGTCAGATGGAACCTGTTATGTCTATGGCATGGCAGAAGAGATGATACCGACCTTTGAAAACCATGGAACATGTACCCATGAGGGACTGCTCTTCCATCATTTCAGAGGAGATGTGGCAAACCGGGGGAACGGCAGTCTCTACTGTGTCCGCTACACCTACCTGAAGTGAACTTTTTCTCCTTCAGGCAGCTACCCCTCCCACGACATGAAGGAGATAACCTTACTGCGGCACATGGGCCTGCACCCATCGTGCATAGGTGGCACGGAGACGAGCAATTTCCTCGTCAGTGAGATCAGTGCGTTTGGTTTTTCTCAGAAATTCTTCCAGCTGTGCAACGATCTGGTCTGCTTCTGAGTACTGTTTCACTTCGATATAGACCGGTGCCTGTTGCGAGCTGATGATCTCGCCACAGACAGGGCAGAGTTTCCAGCGTTGCAGATGATCCATATAGGTAAAGGATCGGCACCCGGGACACCGGATAACGAGGTACATGCGTACCGGATGGTATACGGATTTCCAGATAAAGGTATCGGAAACAGCCAGATGATAGATTAATCTGGATGAGAAGAGTAACAGAAGAGAACAGATGTCAATTGAAGTTATCGGGGTGGAAGGCCTCCCCATCATCCAGCCGGGCGACGATCTGGTGCGCCTCATCACTGACCATGCCACCTTTCAGGATGGCGATATCCTCTGCCTCGCAAGCTCGGTCTATTCCAAGGCAACAGGCAATATCAGGCATCTCTCCTCAATAACACCCACGCCTGAAGCAGAACGGATCAGCGGACTGACGCATGAGGACCCCCGGTTTATCCAGGCTGTGCTGGATGCTTCACAAGAGATCATCATTGATGCACCCTTTATCCTGTCGCAACTTGAATCCGGACATATCGGGGTACGTGCAGGAGCCGACCAGAGTAATGTCGAGGATGGAATCGTCATTCTTCTTCCACAGGATCCAATGGCTGCTGCAGGTTCTCTCCGTGCCGCGCTTGTTGCCCATACTGGTTTTGATATCCGCGTGATCCTGACTGACACCTGCGGCAGGGCATTTCGGAGAGGCCAGACCGGCCATGCGATCGGGTGGAGCGGGATGCCTGCAATCCGGGACTTCCGTGGTGATCACGATCTCTTCGGCCACGAGCTCCTGATCACCGAGGAGGCTGTGATCGACGAGATTGCGGGCTTTGCCAACCTTGTTATGGGTGAGAGCAACAGAGGAGTTCCTGCGGTTATCTTTCGGAATGTCGAGACGTGGTCCGGGCATGATATGCTGTACTTCAATGATGATGAGGATATTATCAGAAATGCCCTGCGGAGATTCCACGGAAAAAACGCCTCCTCGCTATTTTATGTGGGTGTTTGAAGCAGATGCGGCGCGGGTATCGGGGGGCGGGGTCAGCGAAAGAGGCAGGCTGGCAGAGGTGATAAGCCCTTGCTCATCAGAGCAACCTGAAAGGCGATTCCAAAGGAATCGGGGCATATCTCCTCTGAAAGCCCAAAGGGAGCATCCCCGCCCCTCCCGCGCTGCATATGCGTCCAGCCAGTACAACCTCACTTGCGATAGCATCTTGCGGACGGGGAAAGGGGCGGTTGGGGGCTTCTGACACGCGAGTACCAGAGCCCCTATCCGAGCGTAACTCCATGCCTGTCTCTGACTTTTCTACCACCAATAAGCTTAAAGACAATAAATTAAGTAAATTGTATGAATGTCAAAATATATTATGACTTTTTATTATCTACATTGGTCAGACAATAGTGAATTGAGACTATTCATGTATTATTATGACCTTTGGATAGGAATGTCCTTCAGAACTATGGAGAAGAACCAAAAAAAGGATCAGTAGAGGAGATTCAGGACGAATATAAAGACTGCAATCCCGACTGTGACTGCCATGACCGTTGTCTTATCAATTGTTACCTGGCGCCTGTCCTCGCTGTCATAGTAGGTGACAAGGCCAGCAGAGGATATCATTCTTCCACCTTTCTTCTTTGCCATACTCACTTGTTTCTCCGTGCTATTATATAAACAAGCGGACAATGGTTAGATATGAGCCAGGAGACCAGTGTTGTCGGGATTGGTTTTCTCGGAGAGGAGCTTGAACCTTCTCCCGTAGCAATATGGGTAAAAGATGGAATAATCTGCTCTATTGAAGAGCAGGATAAGGTACCGGATCAATGGATACTGCCCGGATTTTTCAATGCGCACACCCATATCGGTGATACCGTCGCAATGGATACCCCTGTAACCGGAGATCTGGCTGCAATTGTTGCCCCACCAGATGGGATTAAACACCAGATACTTCGGAGAACCAGCCATGACAGCCTGGTTTCAGCGATGCGGGCAACAATCGGGGTTATGGAGGAGTGCGGAACCGCCGGGTTTGCCGACTTCCGCGAAGGGGGCAGGACGGGTGTTGATGCGCTTCAGGAAGCTGCAGCAGGATCATCCTGCCGTCCCCTGATCTTTGGACGGGACGGGGGAGAACTGCATGCCGACGGGTTTGGGATCAGCAGTGTTCGGGATGTTGCTGATCTCGAGAGACAGGTGGCGGAGGTGCGAAAAACTGGCGGCCTCGTTGCCATCCATGCCGGCGAGCGGGATGCTGATGATATTGAAGGGGCGCTCGCCTATGATCCGGATCTGCTCATCCACTGCACCCATGCAGGAAAACGGGATCTCCGGTATTGTGCTGATGCGGATATTCCTATCTGTGTCTGCCCGCGATCGAACTGGATTTTGGGAGTAAGCCGTTCGCATGAAGAACCGCCGGTTGAGGAGATGGTTGCCCTTGGATGCAGGGTTTTCCTTGGAACAGACAACGCAATGTTTGTCCAGCCGGATCCCTGGCGCGAGATGTCATTTCTCAGGACAATGACAGATCTTCCCGCGCGCACTATTCTCAGGATGGCAATAGCTGGATCAGGGCTTACAAAAACGCCATACTGGATAGAAGAAGGAAGAAAAGCGACATTTATGAGGATCGATGCTTCCCGCACAAATCTGAAGTATACGCAGGATGCCGCGCAAACCCTGGTGTCGAGGGTGGGATGTAACCAGGTTAATGGGATTCTTTTTTAATTGATCAAGACCATATTCATAGGAACTACTTTTGGTGGCACCTATGTTTCACACGCTTCTGGTCGCAATAGACGGCTCCGATATCGGCATGAATGCACTTGACAGGGCAGTAGAGATGGCCCGTGGATGGAAAGCGGATCTGCATGCAACGTACGTCATCGAGACAGGCCTCATCTCATCAGTTCCAATGGATAACACCTGGGAGGTAATCTACAGCCTGCTTGAACAGGAGGGGCAAAGGCTCCTTGATGATGCTGCAAAGAAGGCAGAGGCTGCTGGTGTGGCATTCCATGCGCATCTCCAGCAGGGGCATGCCGGCAACGAGATCCTAAATCTTGCAGAATCCATCCCCGCTGATCTGATCATAGTTGGATCACGGGGAAAATCCGATATTGACCGGTTGTTAATCGGAAGCGTTTCTGGTCATGTAGTGAAGTACAGCAAAATTTCTACAATGGTGGTGAGGGTATAGACACAATGCTTGTCCGTGACTATATGATGAAAAATGTAGTCACTGCTGACACTCCGGCAAACAGGGATGAGATCCTGAAGATCCTGAAGCGAACCGGAATCAGTGGTGTACCGGTGATGAAGGAAGGAAAACTCATCGGTATTATCACAAGAAAAGACCTCCTGAGAAAACCTGATGAGTCACAGATCGCACTTCTGATGACACATGATCCGGTAACCATCTCTCCTGATGCAACACTCCGTGAAGCAGCAGAAGTAATTATCGAGCATAATGTCAGGCGGCTGCCTGTTCTTGACGGCGAAAACCTCGTCGGCCTGATCAGTGTCGCTGATCTTGTGGGCGCAGTTGCCCAGCTGAAGATTAAGGACGAGATAAAGGATAAATATGTCTCCAGGACATTTGCGCTCTGGAATGAGACTCCTCTGACAATTGTTGGGCGCATTATGGAGATCGCCCACGTAGATGCCATTGCAATCCTGGATACGGAGAACCGGCTTGATGGCATTATCACAGAGCGCGACCTTATCCGGTGCTCATGTATCGAGGATGATGTCGAGGTCTCTGACTTTTCCAATGGAACCGATGATGATGAGTGGACATGGGAGAGTATCCGGGATATGCATATGATATCATATGGCATTTCTCGTATCCAGCTCCCTCAAAAGCCGGTCAAACTTGCCATGGTGAAGAAGGTGCTCGCTGTCCCGACAAATGCAGGTGTCAGCGAATGTGCACTGAAGATGAAACGTGGCCGGGTTGACCAGCTGCCTATTATAAACGGTGATAAACGGCTTGTCTCAATGCTCTATGATCGTGAACTTATCAAGGCGCTCATCGACTATAATCCACAATAAGAATATTTATCATAATGAATCACTAAATTAACTAATAACGCTCAATACTTTTTTAGCGTTCTGATTTTGGGGGCATATCCATGGTACATCAGTCACAGGAGATTATGAAGGGAACAACAACCATCGGAATCGTATTTTCAGACGGTATCGTACTTGCAACTGAGAAGCGTGCAACGATGGGCTACATGATAGCAAGCAAAAATGCAAAGAAGATCTACCAGATAACCGATACAATCGGAATGACAACCGCAGGCGGCGTTGGAGATGCCCAGCAGCTTGCCCGCCTGATGAGTGTCGAGACAAACCTCTACCAGATCCGGAGGAGGAGCAGCATCTCGGTTGGAGCCGCGGCAACACTCCTCTCAAATTACCTGAATATGAACCGCTACTTCCCCTACTATGTGCAGCTTCTGGTCGGCGGTGTGGATGAAACAGGACCATCAGTCTACTCGGTTGATGCCATGGGCGGTGCAACACGCGAGGCAGATTTTGTCGCAACGGGTTCAGGCTCTCCGATGGCATTTGGTGTGCTTGAAGACCGGTTCAAACCCGACTTTTCTGAAAAAGAAGCTGTTGAACTGGCTGTCCGCTCGATACAATCTGCAATGCGAAGGGATGCAGGATCGGGCGAAGGATTCCAGCTGGCCGTCATCACGAAGGAGAAATTCCAGGTGCTTGATGACAGTGAGGTTGAATCAATTGCACAATCCCTCCGCACCTGATTTTATTTTTTTTGGGAAGATTCCATGTTGATTGAGGAGAGGCTAACGCAGCTGAAAGAGCTTATCAACCGTAAAGTGCCTTCAGGCATTACGGTGTCCAATGTCGAATTTGAAGGCCCTGAACTGGTTATTTATACCGATGATCCAAAGCAGTTCGCAGACAAGGCTGATCTCATCCGGGTTCTTGCCCGCGATCTCCGGAAACGAATTGTTGTACGGCCAAATGTGCTGGAAGATCCCGAACGTGCCTACGACGAGATACAGCGGATAGTACCTGAAACTGCAGGTATTACGGATATCTTCTTTGATCCCGATACCGGCGAGGTTTTGATTGAGGCAGAAAAACCTGGTGTGGTCATCGGCAAAAACGGCGCCACCCTGAGGGACATCACAAAAAGCATCGGGTGGACGCCAAAAGTTGTCCGGACGCCGCCGATCGAGAGTTCGACTGTGAAACAGATTCGCAAGTATCTCCGGGCAATCCGTGATGAGAGGAAGGAGTTTCTCCGGACAAGCGGCAGGCGTATCCACCGGGATATTAATGGAAAGGATCACTGGCTCAGGGTTACGACGCTTGGATGCTGCCGGGAAGTCGGACGAGCTGCGTTTCTTCTCTCCACCCCGGAGAGCAGGATACTTATCGACTGTGGTGAAAAGCCGGGCGCAACAAATGGAGCAACCCCGTTCCTTGGTGTACCTGAGATTCAGCCATTGACAAACCTTGATGCAGTTGTCCTCACCCATGCGCACCTTGACCATTGTGCACTGGTTCCGCTTCTCTTCAGGTACGGGTTTTCAGGTCCCATCTATTCGACGCCTCCAACCCGTGATCTCTCCTCTATGCTCCAGCTCGATTACCTTGAGGTGATTAAAAAGGAAGACCGGCCTGTCCCGTACTCCTCAAATGAAGTAAAACAGTACGTCAAACATTCGATCACCCTCAACTACGGGTCTGTCACCGATATTGCACCGGATATCAAGCTGACCTTCCATAATGCAGGCCATATCCTTGGATCTGCCATCGCTCACTTCCATGTTGGTGACGGTCTCTACAATATTGCATTTACAGGGGACTTTCATTACAGCAAAAGCCGGCTCTTTAATCCGGCAACCTCAAACTTCCCCCGCCTGGAGACGATCTTCATTGAGAGCACCTATGGCGCCTCCCAGGATTCGACACCGTCACGGAAAGATGCAGAGTCAAAACTCTATGATGTGGTCAGGCGGACAGTCGAGCGTGGCGGAAAGGTGATCATTCCGGCATTTGCCGTCGGCAGGTCACAGGAAGTGATGCTCGCACTTGAAGAGGGTATCAGAAAAGAAGAGATTCCGGGTGTCAAGGTGTATCTTGACGGGATGATCAGGGAGGCGACAGCCATCCATACCACCTATCCTGAATACCTCAATTCTGATCTGAGGAACCAGATCTTCAGGGAAGGCCAGAATCCGTTCCTCTCGGAATGGTTTGAACAGGTGGACTCGCCAGACAAGCGGGAGACGGTTATCGGTGGCGATCCGGCAGTCATCATAACCACATCAGGCATGATGAATGGCGGGCCGGTGATGGATTACCTCCATAATCTCGCCAATGACGAGCGTAATACGCTTGTTTTTGTCGGATACCAGGCTGACGGAACGCTTGGCCGCCGTATCCAGAAAGGCTGGCGTGAGATCCCGATCGGATCGAAAGGGAGTATTACTGTCAATCTTGAGGTGACAACGGTCGAAGGATTCTCCGGACACTCGGACAGGCGGCAGCTGATGAATTATATCAGCCACATGCATCCAAAGCCCGAGCGGATCTTCTGTGTTCATGGAGAGGAGAGCAAGACGCTCGATCTTGCCAGTTCAATCTACAAGAAGTACCATATCCAGACCCATGCACCTATGAACCTTGAGACGTACCGGATGGTATGATACCGCGATATCTCCCCGCACTGGCCGGTGTCTTCTCAGTGATGGCACTCTCAAATGCTGTGGTGCCGGTGCTGCCTGTTTTTGGCGAGGGGAGCGCGCTGCAGGGGATCATCTTCTCTGCATATTTTTTTGGTGCACTCGTTACTGTCTTTCCTGCGGGTTTGCTTGCAGACAAAATCGGTGCCCGCATTCTTATCCGGATAGGACTTGGCATAACAGTCATCTGCGGAGTTCTGCTGGTTCTTATTGATATATTCTCAATTATAGTGCTTGTCAGGCTGATCGAAGGTATAGCCGCAGGGCTCTTCCTTGCATCTGCCATGTCAGTGATCAATGCAGACCCCAATCATAAGCGGCTCTCAGGCTTCTTCATGGGGAGTCTGAATGCAGGGCTTCTTGCAGGGCTTGCCGGAACAGGCTGGATCGTATCAGTCGCAAGTGATCCGCGGGCTGGTCTTGCTGTCTTTACGCTCACTGCAGTTGGAGCCTTTCTCCTCTCGCTTGGGATGAGACAGGAGACCGCAACCCGGGCTGTGAAACCCTCAGCCATTCCCCTGTACCTGAGCCAGTACAGGTGGCTCTGGTATTCCATCATCATCCTGGTCGGTACAACCGGTGCTGCCACCGCACTGTATCCTGAGTTTGGAGGACATGATCCACTGATTACCGGGTTTTTTATTGCGAGCATGAACCTGGCAACGATGATCGCTGTTCTGGTTGTCTCCAACCTGCTCCTCGATCCGGTGACAACGATCCGGGTTGCTGCGCTTGGGATGGCCGTATCAGTTCTCATCTGCCTGTATACACCAATTGGATTTCCCCTCATGGGCGCATTTGCAGGCGTTGCGATCATCTCTCAGATGGCGTTCCTTGCCGAGACCGGCGG
Organism: Methanocalculus natronophilus; assembly: GCF_038751955.1. Classification (NCBI taxonomy): domain Archaea; kingdom Methanobacteriati; phylum Methanobacteriota; class Methanomicrobia; order Methanomicrobiales; family Methanocalculaceae; genus Methanocalculus; species Methanocalculus natronophilus. Next base: position 266,192 of record NZ_JBCEXH010000003.1, read on the forward strand.
GCCGCAGGGGGCGCTGATGGGGCTGTTTAATACCGCATCATATGGGGGATTGTCTCTCCTCCCGTTTGCAACCGGCTTTATCGCAGAGTATACGTCATTTACGTTTGCGTTCCTCGCACCTGCTCTCTTTGCAGTCACGGTGGCCGTCTTTATCGGACGATGCCAATGCAGGCTGCCTGCATGACCTGTTGCCGACCGGTTGCCACCTGAAGGAGATGGCCTGATGTGCGGATGTGCGGATGTTGCTGTCCAAACAGGATCTGCTATTCAGAACCCCCCACCGCACGTCCGGTCCCGTCCGCAAATGCTTCGCAAAGGAGGTTGAGCCGGGTTACCGCAGATGCGTACGCGGGAGGGGCGGGGATGCTTTGTGTGCCTTGTTTAGGTGGATCAATACCCGTTTTAATAGCGGACACTCAAGAGATGAGCATAATCGGGTTTTATAGGTCAAGAATCAGAACCCCCCGCCGCCCCGGCCACGTCCGCAAATGCTTCGCAAGTGAGGTTGAGTCGGGTTGCAGCAGATGCTGGCGCGGGAGGGGCGGGGATGCTGCGGGGGCTGCCAGAAGGAGAGAAATCCGTTTTGATAGCGGAGATTCTGGAGATGAGCTTAATCGGGTTTTATAGTTGAAGAATCAGGATCTCCCCCACCGCCCCGGCCCCGTCCACAAATGCTTCGCAAAGGAGGTTGAGTCGGGTTATCGCAGATGCTTTGTGCGGGAGGGGGGGGTGCTTCGGGGGCTGCCAGAAGCAGATATCACCCCGATTCCTGCGGAATCGCCTTTCAGGTTGCTCTCTCGAGCAAGGGTGTATCAGCTCTGTCATCCTGATCCCTTCGCCCGACCCCGCCCCCCGATACCCGCGCCGCAACTGCTTCATTGTCTCCCAAATGTTCCCGGTTGTTGTATCGGGATCTTTTCTCACGCTCTTAAGAATTCAGAACACCCTCGCGATCAGAATTTTGGAGAAGAGTTAGAATTCTATTGGAATTTTATTCGAATATTATTAGGATGTTAATAGAATATTATTAGGATTCTGGAGAAGAGTCGGCGTTATTGTACGTTGTACGGTGCATCGAACTTCATCTATCTATCGCGATCTTCCGCAATCATCCTCGATCATCCTCGATCTTCCAGCTGCCTTCCGGGATCAGCATCTCAAACCGTGCACCCTCTCCATACGTGCCGGTCTCCCTGATGGAGATGCCTGAGATCATCAGGATCTCGCGTGATAGGAAGAGGCCAAATCCTGTGTTCTTTCCAAAACCACGTTCGAAGATCTGATCTTTTTGTTCATTTGGGATACCTGAGCCGTCATCTTCCCAGATGATCCGGCAGTCAGCATCGTCTGGTTCAAAATAGAGGTGTATCCTGGTCGCATGCTCACCGTGACGAGCGGTGTTGTCGAGGAGGTTTGCAAAGACTTTATGGAAGACCGGCTCGGCATAGACAAAGAGCCCGTCTGCGTCATCCTGAAGGGTGAGCGTCTCAGGAAGGTTTTCAGGGAGGAGGGAGGAGACCCGAAGCCATTTCCGATCACCTGTTCCGAGCTGTTCATATTGTTTTGATAGTTCGATATACTGGCCGATCTCCAAAACCGCCTCCTGTACTTTCTGCATGTATGCATGCTTCTCTGCCTGGTCCATCTCATCAGAACAGAGGGCCAGGTATCCCCTGATCACGGTCAGTTTATTCATGATATCATGCCGGGTCACGCCTGAGAGGAGTTTGAGCCGCCGGTTTGCATTATAGAGGGCTTCTTCTGCTGCTTTCCGATCGGTTATATCAGAGAGGACGAGGAGGGTTGCATCCCTGTCACTGTGCCGGATGGTTGCGCCTTTGACGATGACAGTTACAATTGTACCGCTCTTCTGCCGGAGATCGATCTCATATGCCGGTATATCCTTCCCCTCTCTACGTGTGGCAAGGTTCTGGATCACAAGATCTGCATCCTTTTCCACGACATAGGTGAGAACGTGGGATCCGATCATCTCGTCTGCAGCATAGCCAAGAGCCGTGACTGCAGTATTATTGATCTGCAGGATTCTGCCATCCTCATCATAGATCAGGATATAATCCGGGAGGTTTTCGATTAACCGGCGGTTGAAGAGTTCGCTCTCCATCAGTGCGGTTTCTGCGGTCTTCTGATCGGTGATGTCACGGCTCACAATCAGGACCGTATCAAGGTTTTTGTCATCATCATAGAGGAGTCTGATGGTATTATTGGTCCAGATGGTGGATCCATCCCTGCAGATCACTTCGAGATCCAGTGAGAACGAATGGAGCGAATCATCTCTCCTGCTGTTGATCTCCTCGTTGAATCTCGCCAACGCAATCTGTTTTGACTGTTCTGTCAATACTTCATCAAGGGTCTGTCCGATCCCCTCTTCAACCGAAAAACCCCGGAGCTGCTGTATTGAGGGGCTTACATAGGTACATCTCAGAAAACGATCCATCACCGTGATCGTCTCGGTCATATTCTCGGCAATCATCCGGTAATGCTCCTCAGATCTTCTGAATGCCTCCTCGATCCTGACGCGTTCTGATATGTCGTGGAGCGAGGCTACCGACTGCCTGGTGCCTGGGATCAGGCCGACAGTGACGAGAATGGGGTGGGGATTGCCATCTGAACTGATGAAGGTGAACTCATAGGTTCGGGGAGGGGATTGATTGGGTGATCTCCGCTCTGCATGGTATCGTCGCATCCGATCCTGATCATGCTTGCTGACGAACCCTGTCCAGCTTCGTCCACGTAATTCTTCTGCAGGAGAGCCTGCCAGCTGTTCAAAGGCACTGTTTGCGAGTGCGATTGTGGTGTCCTCGTTGATGATGATGGTGGGTGTGTTTGTGTATTCAAAAATTGTTCTGTAGGCAGCCTCTGACCTGATAACTTCCTCTTGTGCAGCCGAGATCTCATCCAGCTGATGGCGAAGCTCCTCCTCGGCAGCCTGGAGCTGCTCGTTTGCTGCCATGAGCTCGTCATTGAGCCGTCTCTGCTCTCTGTCCCGCTCCATCAGTTCGGTGATGTCACGGCCAACCGACTGGTACTCGCGCACGTCACCATTTTTGTCGTAAAACCCGCGAGTACTCCATCGCTGCCAGAGAATGGTTCCATCCGGCATGATGACACGCTGTTCGAGGATTCCAGACGGGTTCTCTGGTGTGAGTCCTGCATAGAGGCTGTCGACCTTCCCGAGATCATCGGGATGGATAGTGGGCCTGAATCTGCTTCCGATTAACTCATCTCTTGATTCTCCGAAATGGCGGCAGAAGGCATCGTTTACAAAGATGATGGTGCCGTCCGGGAGGAACCTGCAGATGAATTCATCCATATCCTCAACAACGTTCCTGTACCGCTCCTCGCTTTCATGGAGGGCTGTTTCATTCCTTTTTCTGGCGATCGCATACATCACCTTGCTCGTGAGGACTGCAAACTGTGACTTTGGATCGCCGCCTTTCTGGATGTAGAAGTCGGCGCCGCTGTTTAAGGCTTCAATTGCCACCTCTTCCCGCCCTTTGCCTGTGAAGATGATAAAGGGTATTTCATTGCCTTCTCCCCTGAGATGTTGCAGAAACCCGATACCATCCATCTCCGGCATCTGGTAATCCGATATGATCGCGTCGAACTGCTCTATTTTGAGACGTGCGATCGCATCTGGTGCGCTGGTGCAGGTCAGGACCGTCCAGTCCTGGTTCAGTTCAAGGAAGCGTTTTCCAAGCTCAAGGAGGGCAGGTTCGTCATCGACATAGAGGATCGTAACCGGTTGGGTCTGGCTCATGAATAGATCAGAGTATTGATCGGGAAGATTCATTAAGCGTATCGTTTCCACGAATCTCTATCAGTCCCACGACCAGAGGATTACTTCCAGGCACGTGCAGATGGCTCACCCGTGGATCCGGTATCTGATATGGGTGCATAAATCCAGGTGACAAGGATATCTTCATCCGTGACCGCGGGATCATTGATATAGACCTCGCGGACAGGTCCATTGAGTTCGAGATCGTTTTTTGCAAGCCACGCAAAGAGTTCCTGATACGTATCGTGGCGGTCGCGGTATGGGCCCATATGGATGATCCGTGCCATCTTCCCGCCGGGGATTTCATAGACAGAAAGATCGCCGGAAGCCTCTGCTTCACCCTCTATTGGAAAGACAACCTCACGAACGGAGTCTCCGGTTTCCGCTGCCTGCTTTGCAGTCTCTTGCCGGGTTTCCTGGCAGATATACGCGGGTGGACCAATGATAGTGATGCCCTGTTTTGTACAATACTCTGCAATCTCCCGGATCATCTCCTGAATCTTCGGATACGGCCCCTTTCGCCGGAGTCCGATGACTCTCTGATCTGCAACATCAACGGTCAGTATCAGGCGCATGAAGAGGTGATCTGTCATCCTTGCATTTAAGGGATGGTGTTTGGGACATCCCGTCACTTGGGGGTCCTGTCGTATCATTGTGTTGGAGAGTCTTGTGTTGGAGAGCAAAGAGATGTATTACCATTTAATCTGCATTCCGGGCTGCACTTTTTCCCAAATGGACAATCCTTTCGTTCCAAAACGTTTAAGCCATTCTCATTCACTACAGGTATTGATGAAAAAATTACTCATTCTCTCAATAATTATCCTCTTCCTCTTTGGAGCGCCCGTGGTTGCCGCTTCAGAAGAGGATGAAAAAGGGGATACATTCACGCTGGACGTCACTGTGAAGGATAGTGATAGTGATCCGATCAGTGATGCCAGTGTAAAGGTGGATGATAAATCAAAAGATACAAGCGCTGATGGAAAAGCAACAATTGGGCTTGAGAACGGAACCTATTCCATTTCAGTCTCTCATGAGGATTATGAGGATTCCTCTCAAGATGTGACAATTGATGGTGAGGACAAAACCATGGAATTCACATTGACTCTCAAGCAGGCTGAAGAGAGCGGAGGTGAAAATGGAGCTGGAAATGGCGAGGAAGAGAGCGGAGGTGAAAATGGAGCTGGAAATGGTGAGGAAGAGAACGGAGGTGAAAATGGTACAGAAGAGACAGAAGAAGAGACTGAATCACCCGATGTTGCCCACACTGTCACACTCACCGTGAAGGACAGTTCAAACAATAACCCGGTCAGCGGAGCCCGGGTTCGCATAGAGGATGATGATGCATACTCCTCGGTGAAGACGACCAATGTTGATGGCGAGGTCTCGTTCAGCCTCTATGATGGCGACTACCAGGTTTATGTATCGAATCAACAGTACCGGGATTGTGAGGAGGAGCTGCGTATTGATGGGTCTGACAGCTCTGATACATTCTACCTGGAGAGAGGCAATAACATCGACTTTCTGATCCTGGATGCAGACACAAACGTGAAGCTGTATGGAGCCAGGGTCGCTGTGAATGGTGAGGAGGTGGGTATTTCCGGAACAGATGGGATCGTCTCAGACAGCCTGAGAAAAGGCGGAGGCGATGAATACCGGATATCTGTGACCAGATCCGGGTATACTGCCAATATTACCAGAAAAGAGATCGCTCTGGATGAGCGTGAAATCATACTTCTGATGACTGAGGGAGAGGCCACCCCAACTCCCACAGCCACAGCAACTCCTACGGCAACACCATTGCCGGTACAGACATATGGAGCAGCTGATCAGGCTGAGATGGACAGGCTTGCAGCCGAGAGAGAAGAGATAGAAAGAGAGATCGCCGCACTCGAACAGGAACTTGAGCAGCAGGGGATCGTCAACCAGATCATCAGCTTCTTCAAAGGGCTCTTTGGGATGAAGTAGCAGGCAGGGTAGAACAGAACTGGTCTCTTCTTCATCTTCTTCTTCTTTTTTTTATCCAGGTATCAGATGATCCCTCCCGCTGTCAATCGCACCTGTCTCTATTGCATATTACTTGCATTTATGACACTGCTTCAAGAATGAACCCGGTAACGAGTCGGGTTTTACTAACCCGCCGCCGACCATAGAGGATAATAAGCCGGCCGCCATCTTTCTTCCACTCCTCTTCAAGGATGGCAGGCTCGGTCTCGCGGCCTACGAATTCCCTAATCATACTTAGTACTAAGCAGGATTAGGACTAAGCAGGATAGGACTAAGCAGGATAGGACTAAGCAGGATTAGTATTGAGGTTTTGCCTCCAGATTACTCTCAAAATATCAAGTAAGCAACCAATTTGAGACTAATTGGTGTATCCTCTTCAAATCATCAAAAAAAAATGAAGCTTATTGGTGTTAGCGAGGCAGAGACGGCCTCGTGGTACGTTTTCAGCCACAAAGAGATGATGGCAGACCTAATCTCCGGATTCCTCAATGAGGAATTTGCCTCTGCATGCGACTTTTCGACACTGAAGCGGTGTAATGGCAGTTATGTGACTGACGATCTCAGGGAGCGTGAAGATGCTATCCGGGTTGTGAGAAAATCAGCTCGTGACAGAATGATCAGAAAAAAGAGTGCGAGGGACCGGATTCGAACCGGCGAACACCTACGTGACTAGGCCCTCAACCTAGCGCCTTTGACCTGGCTTGGCAACCCTCGCTTAGGAATTACCTGATAAGATACGCTCCTTTCCTTAAAAATGCTATCGATCGCTTTCGTCTGGTGGTGACAATATTGAAAAGATACCCGGAGAGAAATAACCTTCCATAACCAAGGCGGGCAATTGTACAGAAATCAGCATCCACCCCCTTGATCAGACAATCGCATCCTTTTTTTGTCATGAGACCAATCATCTGGTGCTATGTGGTCAGCTGTCACCGATGCTTTCAAAGACTCGCCCTCCCAGCTTCGTGTCGTCCGTTTTCTCCTTGAAAACGGCTTTGGCGTGAATAGTGCAGGAAAGATCACGGCAAACGGGATCGAGATGCCGGCAACCCAGGTGGCGCGTGCAATCGGTGTCGACCGCCGTGTCGTCGACACCACAGCGCGGAGCATCCTCGAGGATGACGCCCTGCGCGATGTCTTCTGTAACATCCGGGTAACACCGGATCTCTCCCAGGTTGCAGAAGCACTTGGCCTTGCCATCATCACCCTGATTCCGAAAAATGCAGCCGACAAGCATATCGTCTCTTCAGCTGTCAGCATCCTTGCAGACTATGATCTCTCAATCCGCCAGCTCTTCGTCACCGATCCCATATACTCCGAAGAGCCCAGACTCGTCATGATCATCGACAGCCCGCTCCCCCCCGGTATTGCAGAAGATCTCAGAAAACTGCCCCACGTGAAGCGCCTTATCCTCTAGCAGGACCCTTGAAAACGCATCTTCTATAAAAGGATCTATTGTATCAGCTCAAATCTGCAGGAGAGGACACTACACCCCCTGAATGTTGCCCTTTCAGGAACAATCAGGGGGAAGATAAAATGACTCTTCTCCAAAATGCTGATCGCTCGTGTTTTTCCTGAATTCTTCGGAACGGGGGAAAAGATCCCGATGTAGCAACCAAAATAATCAGGAATGAGTGAAGCAGGTGCGGCGCG